>JBMYUK010000362.1:0-3289 GCA_049605275.1 Phycisphaeraceae bacterium | reverse complement strand
TCACGGTGACCCGGGCCAGGTCTACGAATTCGAGCCCGATGGCAGTGAACTCAAACGCCACACCGTCTGGACTATCCTCCGTGAAGACCACGCCTACCGCTGGTACATGATCTGGCAGTTCTTCGCCGGCGTCGCAACCATGGCTGGCAACACCGTCATGCTCGTCTTCATCAGCCAACTCCTCGACGACCTCCCCGAGAAGTGGACGCTCGGCCCACCGGCGATCGGGCTCGGTCGGTACATGGTCGGCTTCGCGCTCACCGAGGTCGCGGTGCAACTCTTCGTCGCGCTGTCGATCCCCTTCTGGGCCCACTACCTAGACAAGGTCCACGTCACCCGCTTCCGCACCCGCCACGGCCTGACCTGGATCTTCACGCAAGCCACCGCCTTCATCGCCGTCTTCGCCGCGACACAAGGCACCGCGCTGCAGTGGGTCCTGCTGCTCATCCTCGTCCCGCGCATCGGACAGGGCGTCCTCTTCGGCGGCGGACGCCTCGCCTGGCAACTCGGCCACCACGACTTCGCCGACCGACACCTCGCCGCCACCTACATGGCCATCCACCAAACCCTCACCGGCGTCCGCGGGTTCATCGCCCCCTTCCTCGGCGTCATCCTCTACGCCGGCTGGCAAGGCAGCGACAACCTGCTCGGCACCGGTCTCGCCCTGCCCGCCTGGCAAGGCATCGACTGCTGGGTCTTCGCGATCACCCTGACGTGCGCCATCATCGGTTGGCTCGGCTTTGTCCGCCTCGACCTACAAGTCGGAGGCGACGGCGCCGCGCAGACGCACGACTAGGCACTTAGCTCCGGGTGGAAACCCGGAGCTATGAAGAAGCTATACCTTCAACTCGCGGCGGAGGATCTTGCCTGTCGGGTTTCGCGGTAGCGCATCGATCTGGCGGATCTCGCGCGGCACCTTGTACTGCGCGATTTTGTCGCGGACGAAGTTGCGCAAGTCCGTCTCATTGAATTCGGCGTCTTCTTCGAGTTCGACAAAAGCGACGGGCACCTCGCCGCGCATATCGTCTTGTTTACCGACCACGGCCGAGGCCTTGACCGACGGGTGGATGTTGAGGATCTCTTCGATCTCGCGGGGGAAGACGTTCTCGCCGCCGACGATGAGCATCTCTTTCTTCCGGCCGGTGATATAGAGATAGCCCTCGTCGTCGAGCTTACCGATGTCGCCGGTGCGGAAGCACTTGGTCTTGCCTCGGCCCGGCAGATCGAGATCGACAAAGACTTCCGCGGTCTTTTCGGGCAACTGCCAGTACCCGTCCATGACGTTAGGCCCGGCGATGAGGATTTCACCGGACGCGTTGGGGCCGAGGATGTTGTTGTCGTCGTCGACGATGACGTTGGTGACGCCGGGCAGGGCTTTGCCGACGGCATGGAGCTTGTTCTGCTGCGGCGTGGACCAGTTGGTGACGGGCGCTGTTTCGGTCAGGCCGTAGCCTTCGAGCAGGTGGCAGTCGAACTTGTCTTTGTACGCGTCGAACACCGCTTGCGACAACGGCTCGGCACCGCTGACGGCGAACTCGAGCGGCGCGAAGTCTTCTCTGGTCGCGCTCTTGACGCTGAGCAGCGCACCGTACATCGACGGTACGGCGATGAAGACGTTGGGCTTGTGCTCGCGCATGAGCTCAACGAGTTTGCGCGGAACGAAGCGGGCGGTGTAGATGACTTCGGCGCCGAGGACGAGCGGCATGAGGGTCAGCGCGGTGACGCCGAAAGCGTGAAACTGCGGGAGGACGCCGAGGAACTTGTTGGTGGGTCCGAGTTCGGCGTGGTCGATGATGGCGCGGACGTTGGCGTCGAGCGCGCGATGGGAGAGCATGACACCCTTGGGCTTGCCGGACGTGCCGGAGGTGTAGAGCAGGACGGCGAGGTCGTCGTCCCTGGGTGCCGCGGGCCAGCGAACGGGGGGGAGGCCCTTGAAGTTGAGCCGATCGAGTCGGACGACGTTGATCCCCTCGGGGATCATGTCCTCGCCGACGACATCGAGGAGCTTGCTGGCGGTGAAGACGGTGTCGAGACCGCTATCGCGGATGACGTGGTGCAGGTCGTCGCGACTCAGCAGGTAGTTGAGGGGGACGGCGGTTCGCCCGGCCTGCCAGGTGCCGAGCAGCGCGGCGGGGAACGCACCCGAGGTCGGCAGCATGAGCCCGACGCGCTCCTGATCGGTGTGCTGCCGGATCGCTCGGCTGAGGAAGTACGCGCCGCCGACGAGTTTGGCGTACGACCAGGTGCGGAGGTCATCGACGACGGCGGTGCGCGTGGGATGAAGCAGAGCCTGTTTCAGAATCGGTCGCAGAAGGGCCATGGCCGAACATCATAGCTCGCGCCGGGATTCGGGGTGCAAGGCCTTACAATAGCCAGTACGCTGAACCATTCGGCCGCGTCATGATCTAAACTGCAGCACCGCCGACAAGGAACGACGCCATGAAAACACTCGCCCTGCCGCTGTTCGCCCTGTCCACGATCGTCGCGCTGGCGGGTTGCCAGAACTCCGCCCTCAAGGGGACGTACCTGCAGGACACCGCGATCGACATGCGCTCGACCGCGACGATCGACGAAGTCACCGCGCTCTACGAGGCCGGCGATTACCAGTCGGCCTACGACATCGGCAAGCCGATCGCTTGGGACCGCTACCGCGACGACCGGTACGAGGCGGCCTACATCACCGGGCTCTCGGCGCAGGCGCTCGGCGATCTGCGCGAGGCCGACAAAATGCTCAATAAAGCGATGGCGTCGCCGGACCCGTCGCTCGCAACAGACGCGGGCGACGCGCTCGGGCTGGTCTACTCCCAGCAGGGCCGATACGCCGAGGCCCAGCGCGTGCTCCTCTGGGCCGCCGAGCGATTGAAAGGCGAGCGGCAGGCGCGGGCCTACTTCTACGCCGGCGTCGCGCAGCAAAAGCTCGGCCAATGGAGCCAGGCACGCACCACGCTCATCCTCGCCCGCGGCCTGTCCCGCGATGCCACCTTCAAAGCACAGATCGATCAACAGGTCAACGTCACCGGCTGGACCCTGCAAGTGGGCGCGTTCACCGACCGCACCCGCGCACGCTCGCAGGCCGAGTCGATCGCTGCGACCTCGCGCGACTTGCGGCTCGGCCTGCCTCGCCTCGTCGACGGACGCACCGGCGAAGGCGAGGCCGTCACCTTCGTCCACGTCGGCCAGTTCACCAGCTACCAGTCCGCGACACGCTACCGCGACACGCTCGGCACCCCGGGCGTGTTGATCCGTGCGCTGACGCCGTAAGACCCAAGCCGTCGTGCAACGCCACGAC
>JBMYUK010000361.1:0-3293 GCA_049605275.1 Phycisphaeraceae bacterium | reverse complement strand
CGCCGCGCTGCTCGCCGCGGTGTCGTCGATGAAGCTCGAGCAGACGCCCGACAGCTTGCCCGGTTCGCTAATCGATCTCGCAGAGGCGGGCAAGCTCGACGCGGGCATTGCGATCGAGCAGGCCGATCGGCTCAGCGCGGATAAGGCCGGTTTGTTCGCTCGCCTCGCCGAACTTACCGAGCCGGCGATGAAGGTCACGTACGACCGGTGGAGCGATCGGCACGCGCTGGCGATGGCGGCCTTGGCCGGGATGCACCGAACGCCCGACGAGGATTGGCCCGAAGGCTACGAGGACTACCGCCTCGCCCGGGCCGATGACGCGACGCTCTCGCTCGGCAAGGACATCTACTTCGCGCACGATCAGGGCTGCTACAAGTGCCACGGCGAAAAGGGTGAAGGCACCTCTGGCTTCCCGCCGTTGGCGTATTCACCCACCCTGGTCGGCGACCCGGTCCGCGCCGCGAACATCCTCAAGTACGGTTTACAGGGCGAACTCTCGCACACGATCAACCCCGCCGACGGCCAGCCGTACAACGCTCAGATGGAGCCGCTGAGCCAGTTCAACGACGCGGAGATGGCCGCGGTGTTGACCTACGTGCGTCAGCGTTTTGGTAATTACGCCGCACCGGTGACGATCGCGCATATGCAACAGGCTCGCCCGCCTCAGGCCGACAAAGGCGAGGGCGAGAACATGTGGGAGGCCTCCGCGCTGTTCGCGAAATACCCGTTCGAACGCGACCTCATCACCGGACCGCTGCCGGCGCCCAGCATCGACATTCAGCGGTGGGTCCCGCCTTCCGCGGGTCTCGTCTTGATGCTCGTTTCGGTCGCGGCGAGCATGCTCATGATCCTCGGCATGACCTATGCCGGCCGATACCTGGAACCCGCCACGCAAACCACCCACTGAAAGACGACATGATCAAACGACTGCAAACGCTGGCCGTCATCCTCTCTCTGATCGTCGCCGGTTATGCCTCTGCCTCACCCGACACGGCGCGGCCCAACGTCATCGTCATCCTCTGCGACGATCTCGGCCAAGGCGACCCTGGCTGCTACAACCCGGCGTCGAAGATTCCCACGCCGAGCATGGACCGCCTGGCAAAAGAGGGGATGCGCTTCACCGACGCGCACACGCCGTCTTCGGTCTGCACGCCGACGCGCTACAGCACGCTGACCGGCCGGTACGCATGGCGGACGCGACTCAAAAAAGGCGTGTTGTGGAACGGCTGGGCTCAAGCGCTGATCGAGGAGGATCGGCCGACGATCGCGTCGATGCTCGAGCCCTTCGGCTACCACAGCGCGGCTATCGGCAAGTGGCACCTCGGCTGGAACTGGCAGTCGAAAAACGACAGGCCGATCACTGAGAACTACCACCCCGCCGACGCGGTGGACTACAGCAAGTCGGTCACGCGCGGCCCGCTCACGCTCGGCTTCGATCACAGCTACCTGATCCCCGCGTCGCTGGATATGGCCCCCTATCTCTATCTTGTCGATGACCTCGCGCAGCAGGCTCCCACGGATTTTACGAAGGGCAGCAAGCACCGTCGGCAAGGCGGCGGCGGGTTTTGGCGCAAGGGGCCGATGCAGCCCGGCTTTGACTTCTACGGCTTCCTGCCGGCGACGACCGAGGCGGCGGTGGCGTATATCGACCAGCGTGCCGCGGCGAATCGGGCGGCCGACAAAGACCAGCCGTTCTTCCTGTACTTCCCGCTGCCCGCGCCGCACACGCCGTGGACGCCGAGCACGGAGTTTCAGGGCGACACCGAGGTCGGCTGGTACGGCGACTTCGTCGCGCAGACCGATTGGTCGCTGGGGCGCGTGATGGCGGCGCTCGATCGCAACGGCATCGCGGACAACACGCTGATCGTGTTCACCAGCGACAACGGTTCGCACTGGCCCGTGGGCGATATCGCGAAGTGGGGCCACGACGCGAATAACGGCTGGCGCGGGCAGAAAGCCGACATCCACGAGGCCGGCCACCGCGTGCCCTTGCTCGTGCGCTGGCCCGCTGCGATCCAAGCCGGCACCGTCAGCGATCAGACCGTGTGCCTCACCGACCTCTACGCGACGGTCGCGCAGATCGTCGGCCACACGCTGCAAGACAACGAAGGCGAGGACAGCGTCAGCCTGATGCCGATCTTCAAGGGCATCGACCGGCCGGTCCGAGAGGCGACCGTGCACCACTCGCTCCGCGGCATGTTCGCGCTCCGAAAGGGCGACTGGAAATTGATCCAGGGCCTCGGCTCGGGCGGCTTCACCAAGATCGACACGAAAGCCGATCAAGCCGCGGGTTATCAAGGCCAACTCTTCAACCTCCGCGACGACCCGCAGGAGACAAATAATCTCTGGAAAGACAAGCCGGAGATCGTCGCGGAGCTTTCGGCGCTGCTCGATCGGTACAAGGCCGAGGGGCGCAGCCGTTAATCGCTTTGACGCGTCGGCTCGAAGCCGATGAGTTCGACCCAGTGCTTGGCTTCGACGCCGCATCCGTCGCGGATCTGATGGCGACAACTAAACCCGGTCGCGCAGACGACCGCGCCGCGCTGCTCGGCTTCGCGGACCGCGGGGAAGAGCCGCTGCTCGCCGATCCGCATCGACAACGCGTGGTGCTCGTACCCGAACGAGCCGGCCATGCCGCAGCAGCCCGAATCGACCTCGCTGAACTCGATCCCCTCGATCGACGACAAGATTCGCCGCAAGCCCGACCGGGCGAAGAGCGCCTTCTGATGGCAGTGGCCGTGAACGAGCATCTTCTGCGTGTGCGGATAGGCCACGAAGCGTCCGTCGAGTCGGCCGGCGTTTTGTTCGTCGGCGAGAAAATCTTCCAGCAGAAAGCATTGCTTCGCCACCGTGCGGCCGAGTTCGACATCGTCGATCAGGTCCGGCAAGTCGTCCGCGATCGCCGAGGCACAACTCGGCTCGAGAAACAGGATCGGCACGCCCGCCTCGGCACTGGGCAGGAGTCTGCGCATCGTCTTCTCGCCGTGACGCTTGGCACGGTGCAGTAGGCCCTTACTCATCGCCGGGCGCTGGCAGCAGCCTGGGCGGATCAACTCGACCTCGAAACCGCACGCGAGCAGTAAGCTCAACGCCTGTGTCGCGGTGGTGCCCGGATGGAAAGACGCGGCGTAGGTATCGACAAAGAGCGCGACCTTCCGCCGCCCTTGCCCGTCGCCGAAGGTAGCGGGTCTCATATAGCGGCGATCGCCTTTGGGCGCGACCTTCGGCAGCGCACGGCGGCGATCGATGCCCATCGCGCGCTTGGCGACCCTCTCAGCGAGGCGCGACTTTGC
>JBMYUK010000360.1:0-3297 GCA_049605275.1 Phycisphaeraceae bacterium | reverse complement strand
TCATCCAGATTATCTGCAACCCGATCGACGGGCGGGACGCCCATCCCACCTGCATCTGAAACATCCGCGCCGCACTCGGGGCAGTTGCCCGATTCGTTTCCCGTCAGGTCGTACCCGCACGCCGCGCAATCGCTCGGCCCGCGCTTGGGCAACATTGTCCGCGCCAGTTCCTGCACCACATAGCGCTGCAGCCGGCAGGCCGTGTCCAGCGTCGTCCCCGCAAACGACGCGACGAGCACGCCCATCAACGCCACCGCGATCCCCGCCGGGATGCCCATCGCCTTGAGGAAGTTCGCCGAGCCATCGACGAAGGCCGCGACTTTGGTGGCGAGGGCGTTGGAGGCAGACCAGCTTGTGTATCTCCCCTCCCATCCAATATGTCCTGTACTAATGTATGTAAAGCCGTCGGATTGTTTAATCGCATATATGCCCTCATTGGCATCAGCGATAGATTGCATGTCGCTGACTTCGGCAGGGTTACCTGCGCTCGTGTAGGCAATGAATTCACTTGCACCCAACCCCAACCCCGCGCAGCACGCGAGGATGACGAGCGTCGCCAAGAACCCCTCGGTCAGCATTGAGCCGAAGCCGACGAACTGGGCATCTTTTTCGTTTTTGAGTTGTTTGCTGGAGGTGCCGGAGCTGACCAGGCAGTGGAAGCCGGAGATCGCGCCGCAGGCGATGGTGATGAAGAGGAAGGGGAAGATCATCGGCGCGTCGGCCGGGTCCCATTGCACCATCGGCGCGGCGAACTCGAGCGGCTGACGCTCGGCCCCCTCGACCGGCGGGCCCCCGCCGATGAACGCGGCGACGCAGAGGCCGACGACGATTAGGCCGAGTGCTGAGACGAGCTGCAGCGAGTTGATGTAGTCGCGCGGCTGGAGCAGCAGCCAGACGGGCAGCACGGACGCAATGTACGAGTAGACGAGCAGGATGCCGACCCAGGTAATGATGGGCAACTCGGCGAAGGTTTCGTTGAAGGTGTGGAGCAAGCCCCAGTCGCCGTAGATGACGGTGAGGTACATCACCCCCAGCGCAAGAATCGACGGGATCAGCAGGTTCACGCCCTGCTTGTGCAGCCAAAAGCCGATGCCGACAGCGATGGGGATCTGCACGAGGCAGGGGAAGATCGCCGCGGGGTATTGCTTGAACACGGCCGCGATGACCAGCCCGAAGATCGCGATCACGATCGTCAGCGCGAGGAAGAGCACGAATAAAAACAAGAGCCGGACGCGCTTGTTGAGCAGCCGCCCGCTGATCTCGCCGACGGTCTGGCCGTTGTTGCGCAGGGACACGACCAGCGAACCGAAGTCGTGGACCGCTCCGATGAAGATCGAGCCGAAGACGACCCACAGGAGCGCGGGCAGCCAGCCCCACATGACGGCGATCGCGGGGCCGACGATCGGCCCGGTGCCCGCGATGGACGTGAAGTGGTGGCCGAAGACGACGGACTTACTCGTCGGGACGTAGTCGTTGTCGTCGCGGAGTCTCACCGACGGACAGACGGCGTCCGCGGCGAGGTTAAAGACCTTGGACCCGAGCCACCGGCCGTAGGTGTGATACGCGACGATGAAGCCGACGCCGACCGCGACGGCAATGAGCAGGACTTGCATGGATTCAGTTTACAGGGGTTCGTGTTTGGAACCACAGATGCACACGGATGGAACCGGATCAAGGCAATGCAATCTGTGTGCATCCGTGTGAATCTGTGGTTTCAATTCTTCATGGATTCGGCGAGTTCGAGTCTTAATGTTTCGACGGTGTTTTGCAGGTAATCCAACGCTTCTTTGGGTTTGCGATTGTTGAGGAGGTCTTCGGTTTCGATCGGCTCGCCGTAGGTGCAGGCGATTCGGCCGAAGGGCTTGGGAAGCTTTTTGGTTCTTGGCCAGGCGTCGTAGGCGCCTTCGAGGGCGACGGGGATGATGGTGGGCTTGGCGCGTTTGATGATGAGCATCGTGCCGGGCTCGAAGGCTTCGGTCTTGCCAGTGAGGGTGCGGGCGCCTTCGGGAAAAACGAGCAGCGCGTGGTTTTGTTTGAGGACTTCGATGCAGCGTTTCATGGTGGAGGCGTCGGGGTTGTCCTGGTCGACGGGGATGGCGTTGAGGGTGTTCATGATCCAGGCGAGGGGCTTGGTGTTCCAGAGTGTCTTTCGTGCCATGGCGTAGAACTGTCGGTGGCTTGCGCCGAGGCCGACGATGATGGGGTCGAGCATGGACTGGTGGTTGGCGACGAAGAGGACCGGTCCGGTGCGCGGGATGTGGTGTTGGCCGAAGAAGCGGAAGCGGTAGCAGAAGGCGAACCAGACGACGCAGAGGGCGTGGCAGGCGTGCCACCAGAGGATGCGGGCGATGGCGTGGCCGGGTTGTCTTCGACGGAGGTTTCGGAGCATCGTTGGGTGTTGGGTGATAGGTGCCGGGTGTTGGGTGCGTCGTGGACAGGTCATGGAGAAATGGCCGGTGACTGAAGGGCCGCGGACGTGAGCGATTTTGCCGGAGCGCGTGCGGTTAGGATCGGGCATGCGGGCTAGTCTCTCTTCTCTCGTCCGGCGTCCGTAGGCCGCCGGCTATTTTTCATCTGTCTCTAAAAGACTTAGAGCAGCGGTTTTACTTGGCGATCCTAAACCCTTTCCCCGACCTTGATGCGGACGTTTTGTTCCAGGAGGTCGAGGACGTCGGCGAGTGTCATGTCGGAGGTGTCGACGGTGATCGCGTCGTCGGGGCAGATGAGCGGGCCGTCGGTTCGGCTGGCGTCCTTGCGGTCGCGGTCGATGATGTTCTTTCGGATCGCGTCGATCTGGACGGGCTTGCCCATGGCCCGGAGTTGCTCGGCGCGTCGGTGGGCTCGGACGGCGGGCGAGGCGTCGAGATAGAACTTCACATCGGCGCTGGGGAAGACGATCGAGCCCTGGTCCCGGCCCTCGGTGACGAGGCGGGGGTGGGCCTGGCCGATGCGGCGCTGCTCGTGCACGAGGACCTGGCGGACGCCGCGGATGGCGGCGATGTCGCTGACCGCGTCGGTGACGTCGCGGTCGCGGAGGCGGTCGGTGACGTCGGCGCCGCGGGCGTAGAGCCTCGGCGGATCGGTCGTCCAGTCGAAGCGGAGCGGGCAGTTGCGCGCGAGTTCGGTGACGTAGTACGGCTCGGTCGGGATATCGATGCCGCGCTCCAGCGACTTGGCGGCGACGGCCCGGTACATCGCGCCGGTGTCGAGGAAGTCGAGCCCGAGCCGGGCGGCGAGTTGCCGCGCGAGCGTGGACTTGCCCGAGCCCGCGGGGCCGTCGATGGTGACGATGAGCGA
>JBMYUK010000359.1:0-3304 GCA_049605275.1 Phycisphaeraceae bacterium | reverse complement strand
CCTCGACAACTTCTACTACAACGCCAAGTCCACCCGACGCTACAAGCAGATCGGCGCACGCTTCCGCACCGACATGGCCACTTCCCGTAACCCGGCCGGCGGCACCGAGTTCCGCGGGCAGTGGGGCATCACCCAAGACGACGACGGCCGACTGCTGACCAATCGAAACCCGGTGCTGATCAATTACGAGTCGTTCTTTCCGAGTTCGACCAAGCGGAACCCCAACTTCCGATTCAAGGCCAAAACGCTGACGGTCAAGCCCAATGTCTGGCCCGCCGGGCCGACGCCCGGCGTCAACCGCGCGTACCGAAAGGGCGTCGTCGATCACGAGACCTGGAAGCTAAAAGTCGCGACCGCCTCCTGCGGCCCGGTGATTTATCGCGGCACGCAGTTCCCCGACGCGTATTACAACAACGTCTTCGTCCCCGAGCCGGCGGGCAACCTGCTGAAGCGCATCATCCTGCAACCCGCGGGTAAGGAGGCACCCTCGGCCGAGCACGCCTACCAGGGCAAGGAATTCATCACCTCGACCGACGAGCGCAGCCGATTCGTCAACGCCTACACCGGCCCGGACGGCGCGCTCTATCTCGTCGATATGTACCGCGGCCTGATCCAGCATCAGACCTATATCAGCGGCTACCTTCGTCGCCAGATCGCCGCCCGCGGGTTGGATAAGCCGCTCGGCTTCGGCCGAATCTACCGCGTCGTCCACAAGGACTCGCCGATCGATCACACCCCGCCGAACCTCGCGGACCTCGATAGCGCCGGGCTCGTCGCGATGCTCGGTACGAAAAACGCCTGGCAACGGCACAACGCTCAGCGACTCCTCGTGGAGCAGCGCAAGGCCGAGTCCGTCCCGCTGCTCGAAGCGGTCGCGACCAGCAGCGCCGATCCGCAGGCGACGATCCACGCGCTTTGGGCGTTGCACGGCATGCGCAAACTCAGCGTCGAGACGCTCGCCAAGGCCGGTGAACTCGACGACGAGCGCGTCCGCGTGCAGGTGCTGCGGCTGAGCGAAGACTTCGCCGGCGAGCCCGAGGCGAAGCCGCTGGTCGATCTCATGGTGCGTTACAGCGCCGCGTCGCCGGGCTGGGCGCTGGACTTGCAGTTGGCCTTCAGCGCCGGGCCGCTGGCGAGTATCGACACGCCCGAGGCGTACGACGTGCTGCTCGGCGTGCTCGAGCGGCGCGGCGACGATTCGTTTTTCCGAAACGCGGTGGTCAGCGGCCTGCGCGGCAAGGAAGCGGTCATGCTCGCGAAGGTTCAAGATGGGCCGATCAAAGAGCAACTCACCGGCGCGCTCGTCAAGGCGACGGACAACGGCGACCTCACGATCGGCTCGCTGCTCGAACTCGTCGACTCGCCGGACTTCGCGGATCAGCGCGACGGCTTACTCAAGACCCTCTCGACCCAGGCGGTACGGCAGGACCGCATCACGGTGGTGGACAAGCTGATCGAAAAGCTCGCGGCCGATTCCTCGACTGTCGACAACCGATTGGCGATCCTTGAAGGCATGGCAGAGGCGGCGCGTTTCCGCACCAGCCCGATGGAACTCAACGGCAAGCCCGACGTCTTCACGGCTTTGCAGGCGAACGCCCCGGCCGAACTCGTTGACCTCGTCGCGCAACTCGACGACATCTTCCTGTACGAACGCAACGAGATCTCGCCCGAGGTGCAGGCGCGTATTGATGCGGGCAGCCTGCTCTACGCGGCGCAGTGCGCGAGCTGTCACGCGGAAGACGGCACGGGTCTTGAGGGCAACGGTCCGCCGCTTGCGCCTTCGGACTGGGTCGAAAAAAGCCCGGAGATGCTGGCCGCGCTGATCCTCAACGGGGCTGAGGGCGACATCGTGGTGAACGGCAAGCTGTACACGCCTCCCGCGATCCAGCAGGTCATGACCGGCTTCAAGAACGTGCCGATCACCGACCAGGACATCGCCGACATCCTGACGTTCATCCGCAGCAAGCAGTTCGGCAACAACGCCCCGCCGGTCGACGCCGAGGTGGTGACGCAGATGCGCGCCGCCTACGCGAGCCGGGACCAGCCGATGTCGCCGGCCCAACTCTTGGCCCTCGACGCGAAGGTGCGCGGCGTGGAAGTCCCCGTGCCGAAGATGAAGATCGTGCAGGCGGGCTGGCTGGGCGCGAGCAATCGAAACCTCGTCATCACGCTGGTGTCGGTCGTGGTTCCGCTGGTGTTGCTGCTGCTCTTAACGATCTTCGGCGGCGGCAAGCCCTTCGAAGAGGCTCACTAAAGTCCGTTGCTTCGATCTGAATCGGCCAACACGCCACACGCCTTAAAGGGCGCTCCTTGGTTGTGCCGCGATGCGGCGTGATTGACGCTTCGCCGGCTAGGGCTTGCAACCAACGAGCCGCGGCCTTCCCGACGCACGAGGGTCTAAAACGTTTTAGACTTGCGATCGATGACATCGCATGTCAAATCATTGCTCGCCCCGGTCTGGGCGAAGGAGAAAGACGAAGCGCTACTCGGCCGGCGGTTCCGCGACCTCGGCCTATCGCTGGAGCGGTGTCCGACGCTCGTCGCCGACGTCACGCAGCTCTACGAGGAACTCGCCTCGGCCGGGCTCGTTCGGTTTCGCCCGCACTGTTGGCTGAGCAGCGAGTGGTTCTCGCCCGACGGCGTGCCGGGCATCGCGATCCCGTTCTACCTCGCGCACCCTCGGCTGATGAAGCTCGAGAACGCGCAGATGCTCACCGTCGAGGGCGGCACGCATCGGCAGCGCATGATGATCCTCCGCCACGAGGCGGGCCACGCGGTCTGCAGCGCCTACCGGCTGCACCGTCGCAAACGTTTCCGCGAGGTCTTCGGCCCGGTCAGTCGGCGCTACCCGGAAACTTATAAGCCCGACCCCGCCTCGCGCGACTACGTCACGCACCTGCCCGCGTGGTACGCGCAGGCGCACCCGGCCGAGGACTTCGCCGAGACCTTCGCGGTCTGGCTCACGCCCGGCGGCAAGTGGCGAAAGACCTACAAGGCCTGGCCCGTCGCCTTGCGCAAGCTCGAATACCTCGATCAACTCATGGCCGAGATCGCAGGCGAGCCCCCGAGCGTGCGCAGCAGGCGGAAGATCGAACCCGTCTCGACGCTCGGCACGACGCTCCGCGAGCACTACCGCAAGAAGCGGTGGTTCTACGGCGACACGTTCCCCGACTTCTACGATCGTGACCTCTTCAAGCTCTTCAGCGCCGACCCGAAGTACGCCCATCGCCCCACGGCCGCGTCGACGCTGCGCGGCTTCCAAGCCGAGCTTCGCGAAACCGTTGCGCGCTGGACGGGCACGCAC
>JBMYUK010000358.1:0-3310 GCA_049605275.1 Phycisphaeraceae bacterium | reverse complement strand
GATGAAGTCGCGCAACTGCTCGAGGCGCTCGATCAGATCGCGATGTAAATCGAACGGGTCTGGATGCGTCTGCGCGTCACCACGTGCGACTGATGCCGACCTGCGCGACGAACTGGATGTTGTCGCCGCTGCCGTCGGTGTTGTCGACCTGACCGGCGACGTCGCTGTTGAGGAAGTAGACGGTCCCGCCGGCGACGAGGTCCCATGCGCCCAGCCACGCGTCGCTGCCGGTCGCTTCGCTCAGCGGAAAGGTGCAGAAGACGCCGACGCTGACGAAGCCGAAGGTCTCTTCGGTGAGCGACGCGTCGAGGTAGTAATCGTCGAGCGACAGGCCGACGGCGATCGGGACGGTGAGGACCAGCGGCGTGCCGTCGGTGCTCTCGAAGTCGAACTCGAACGCGCCGCCGAGTTCGAGATACGAGAGCTCTCTGCCGAGCAGGACGTTGTTGTTCTGCATTTCGACCGCGAGGAGCACGTAGGGGTTGAAGGCGAAGTCGCCGAACCACGCCGAGTCGTCGAGGGTCAGCCGGACGTTGAGCTCGGTGGTATCGACGTTGGACGCGCTGTTGGGAAACTCGTAGTGGATGACGCCGACGGAGAGATCGAAGGTATCGGTTTCGAGATCGAGCGACGCGTAGACGTCCTGCTCGAACCAGCTCGTCGGATTGCTCGGCCCCGAGCCGGGCGCTCCGGTCACGGGCCAGCCTTCGCCGGCGGTGTGGATCGATCCCCACGTGCCGATGGTCGCGTCGATGCTGAACGCGTCGTCTTGGATGACGGGAATGGAGAACTCGGCCCCGGGCTGGATCACGACGCCCGAATCGGAGTCGAGCTGCTCGTAACCGCGGAAAAAGTACTGGCTGACGTAGTCGAGCGTGATCGTGGCCGAGACGCCGGGCAGTTCGAGACCATCGGGCGCTTCGTCGATGGTTTGCGGGGCTTGGTCATCGGCCCGGGCGTGTGTCGCAGAGAGCGTCGCGGCGGCGGCGAGCAGAATGGCGGTGGTGAACTTGATCGGCATGGCGTCCTCGTGGTCGGAGTCATCGGGGCCGGGCGAACATCCGGTTGATTAGATATCGACCAAAGCGATCGCGTTTCGTCATAAAGGGGCGGCGAACGACGGCACGAAAAAAGCCCGCGAACCGTAGTCCGCGGGCTTTTGTGTTTGAGGGTCGGGCTCGGCGAGGTTGCCGAGCGCCTTGGCGGTTGTCTTACCAGCCGCGGCTGATGCCGACGGTGCCGACGACCTGGAAGTTGTCGCCGGTGTTGTCGGCGTTATCGACCTGGCCGGGGATGTCGGCGTTGAGGAGGAGCAGGGTGACGCCGACCGAGAGGTCCCAAGCGCCGACGTACTCGTCGGTGCCGAGCAGTTCGCTCAGCGGGATGGAGCCGGCGAGGCCGATGCTGGCGAAGCCGAAGAACTCTTCGGCGCCCGAGCCGTCGACGTAGTAGTCGTCGATGGAGAGGCCGACCGCGACGGGCACGGACCAGCTCCACGCTTCGATCGGGGTGCCTTCGGTGGGGATGCCGAACTCGCCGCCGATTTCGAGGTAGGTCGCTTCCTTACCGCCGTTGAGCGTGTTGGTGTTGTTCAGCTCGGTGGCGATGGTGATGTAGGGCGCGAAGGCGAAGTCGCCGAGCAGGTCCGAGTCGTCGAAGCCGACGGTGGCGGCGAGTTCGACGACCGAGGAGGTCGCGAGGGCGGGGTAGGTGTAGGTGTTGATGCCGACGCCGACGGAGAAGTCACCGAGAGCGGCGTCGAGGCTGGCGTAGACGTCCTGCTCGTACCACGAGCTGGGGTTGGACGCGGTGGAGGCGGGGCCCATGTCGGTGTGGATCGAACCCCAGGTGCCGACGGTGGCGGTCACGTCTTCGACGACGTCGATGGTGAACGACGCGCCGGGCTGGAGGACGATGCCCTGGTCCGAGTCGAGCTGCTCGTAACCGCGGAAGAAGTACTGGGTCACGTAGTCGAGGGTCACTTCAGCGGAAGCGCCGGGGATGAAGATGCCCTCTTCGCCTTCTTGGGCGAGAGCCGGGGTCGCGAGGACGCCGAGGATGGCTGCGGTCGAGAACATGCGGGTGAGTGTGGTGCTCTTCAAGACTAGGTCTCCTTGGAGGGGGTAGAAGTCTGATCGTTTCGGCGTCGGCTCCCACTGCCGATCAGTGGGAAGCGTAAGCCATTGCTAAGTTAATCAGTTTATCGTGAGAATGGGTCGCGTGGGGCCAAAAACAACTGAAAACTTCTCGGTGGGGTGAAACGGGGGTTGTTTCGGCGTGATTGCGTATTATCGGAAATGCATCTTTTTTGCGCACCAAAACCAGCATGCTCAGAAAGCGAGCGAGGATCGCACCCTTGACCCGATAAAAACGGCTTTTCCGTGCTACGCGGGGCCTCGGCCGCGATATAGCTCCTGGACGCGCTTCGCCTGATCCCGCCGGACCGACTCGAGCGTCAGCCGAGCGATTTTGAAATTTTCTTCGTCGTCCGCGACCAACCGGCAGTGTTCCTGGATCGTCGCGTATAAAAATTTGAACGCGTCGCGCGGCTGATGCATCTGATCGAGCGCGTCGATCAGCATCTCTCGGCTGACCTCCTCGGCGAAAATCGATCGCAGCGTGGGCACGTCGCCCGACCCCGAGTGGCACGCCGACAGTCGCTTGTTGCACAGGTCGTACAGCGTCGCACCCGACCAGGTGAGCTGATCGATGAGATTCTGTTTGTCGAGCCGAGCCTCTTGGAAGAACGTCGCGGACTCTCGGCCGAGTTCGTATCGGAGCTCGAGCGGGAGCAGCAGCTTGAGTCCGACGCTTTCTTGTTTCAAAAATTTGTTGTCGAACATCGGCCAGGCGATCGCTTTCATCTTCTCCGCGTCGCCGTGGACGAGCGTCGGCTCGTCGAGTCGGTCGATGAAGACGATCATGCCGGCGAACCCGAGGTCGGTGAGCGCGGAGACGAGGCGGCGTGTCAGTTGGTAGCGCGTGTCGCCGAGGGGCACGCCGGCGCTCGGCGGCTTGGGCACGGGCATCGACGCGAGTTGGCCGGGGCGGATCATCTCGAACATCTGCCGCAAGACATCCGCGCCGCGGGTCACGGCCGGCATCTCGCGCGTCGCGCGTCGCGCCGCCAGCCAGAGTTTGGCGAAGCGATATCCGAACCACCCCCAAAGCGCGAGCGCGAAGAGCACCGCCGCGATCAGCGCGGGCAGGTCCTGACCGAGCGTGACCGGATCGGTTTCCTTGACGATCAGGTGAAAGGCAACGTCGGTCAGGCAGTTGCCCTCGGCCTTGGCGCGGTAGGCGGCGACCG
>JBMYUK010000357.1:0-3318 GCA_049605275.1 Phycisphaeraceae bacterium | reverse complement strand
GATCAGGTGCACGCTTTTCTCCAGGCCGAGCTCGGCGAGCTCCTCGATCACCCGGCGGCTCTCTCCCTTGCGCATCAGGCCGTTGTCGATGTGGACCAGCTCGACGCGGTCAACGCCGAGCGCCTCGCCGAGCAGCGATGCGCTGACGCAGGCGACCGACCCACTTGGCTCGTCACTGATGCCGTAGCGCCCGATCGCTCGCTTCGCGGTGGGCTCGTCGATGCCGAGCGTCGAAGCAAACTGTCGCCGGACGTCGAGCGGGTTGAAATCGGGCAGGCCGCGTTCGTGCACCACCCGCCCGGCGTACATCAGCGACAGGTGCCCCTGAGTCGTCCCCAGATCAAGCACCGCCGAAATACACCGCGGATCGATCGGATGCCGCTGCGCCAAGGCCGAGTGCGCCATCGAGCCCGAGACCGTGCGGATCACGTTCAAGTCGATGCCAGCGAGGATTTCGAGCGTTTCTTCGATCGCGTTGTGCGGCAGCGCGAGCGCGTGGGCCTGGGTGATCGTTGCGCCGCTCGCCGATTTGGGTAAGTCCCACCACGCCAACTCGAACGTGCCCGGCGTCAGTCGCTGGGTGCGGCACAACTCCATCTCGACGATCTTGTCGCGCGGGACCTTGCTGTCCATCGGCGGAACGTCCACGCTTGCGGCGACCAAAGCGTCGCTGGGCGCGACCATCACGACACGCGTCGCCGACATCCCGCGACGATCCATGGCGCGCGACAACCGCTCGGCCTCGGCCGGCGTCGGGTTCGCCCCGCCGCTGCTGCGCTCGATCAGCAGACGCCCCTCGACCGCAGGCCCCTTGTCGCTGGGCCGCAACTGAACCGCCTTGATCGCCGAGCGCCCGATGTCGAGCCCGATCACGCTGGGTTGTGTCATCCACCGCTGGATCATCAGCCGCCCCCCGCCATCGAGGTCAAGTCGAACATCGGCATGAACATGCTGATCGCGATCCCGCCGACCATCAGCCCGAGGAACACCAGGATCAACGGCTCGAACAGGCTCGTCAGCGCCCGCAATCGCGTGTCGTTTTCTTCGTCCATGAAGTCGGCGACGGTCAGCATCAACATGCTCAGCCGCCCGGACTGCTCACCGTTACGCACCGCTTCGTAGAACGCCGGTTCGATCAGTCGATCGTCCGCGAACGCCCCGCTCACCTGCTCGCCGCTCACGACGATCTCCTCGGCCTCGACCATCATCGTTTCGTATTTCGAATTGCCCGTCGCCTTGCGGCAGAGTTGCAGCGTGTCCAAGAGCGGCACGTTGCACTCGATCAGCACGCCCATCAGCCGCGCCAGCCGGGCCGTCGCGTAAGCGCGCGTCACGTCGCAAAGCACGGGCACGGACAGCATCAACCCGTCCATCGTCCGCTTGCCTCCGGGCGTGCGCATCGCCAATCGCAACCCGACCGCCCCGCCGATCACCGCGAGTAACACGCCCCACCAATACGCGCGGAGCAACTCGGACGCCGCCATGAGCATCTGCGTCGTGGCCGGCAGCGGCACGTCCAAGGATTCGAACATGCCGGTGAATCGCGGCATGACGACGGTGAGCATCACCGCGAGCACGACGATGCTGATAAAAATCAAGAGGCAGGGATAGATCATCGCGCCGGCGATCTGCGAGCGGATCTGCACCTGCTTACGCGTCAGCACCGCGAGTCGATCGAGCATGATCGGCAGCGATCCCGATGCTTCGCCGGCCTTGATGATGTTGCGGTAGACCTCGTCGAAATACGCGGGCGACCTGCCGAGCGCTTCGTAGAGCGTCTGGCCCTGTTCGACCTGCTCGCGGATGATCGCGATCTGTGCTTTGAAGTCTTCGTCTTTGACCTGCCGCTCCAGGGCCGCAAGGCCGTCGGCCAGCGGCGTTCCCGTCGCGACCAGCACGTTGAGTTGCCGCGAGAACATGGCGACCTGCTTGAGCCGCTGCGTCTTGGTTTTCAGCGAGAGGTTGCCGGTGCGCTTGGCCTTGTTCTTATGGCGTGCCTTGCTGTCCGCTTCCGATTCGATCTGAGTGACGAACAAGCCCTTGTTGCGGAGGATGTCCATCGCCTCGTCGATGCTCGCGGCTTCGATGGCGTCGGTTGTCGGCGACCCGGTCGCGCTGACGGCGTTGTAGACGAGTTTCATGCCGCCTCCTTGTCGTCAGCCGCGTCGTCCATCGGAGCCGGTGTCGGAGGCGTCGGGGTGGGCGTCGGCTGCTCGTCGGGGATCTCGCTCTCGTTGCGCGTCACGCGAAGGATCTCTTCGAGCGATGTCGCGCCGGAGAGGGCGAGTTCGGTGCCCTCTTCGCTCAGCGTGCGGACGCCCTCCTTGCGAGCCTGGTCGCGTAGTTCGTGCGACGCTGCCCCGCGGTGGATCAATCGACGCAGCGGCGAGGTGACTTCCATCACCTCGTAGACGCCGAGGCGTCCGCGGAATCCGGTGTCGTGGCATTCCCGACAGCCCGTGCCGTGACGGAAGGCCTTTCCGATCTTGTCGAGCATGCCGGCTTCTTCGAGCACGGATGGATCGGGGTGATACTTCGCGGCGCACGACGGGCAGACCTTGCGTGCCAAACGCTGGGCGACGACGCCGACCAACGCGCCGGACAACAGGTAGGGCTCGATGTTCATGTCGAGCAATCGCGAGACGGCGCCGGGCGCGTCGTTGGTGTGCAGCGTCGCGAGCACGAGGTGGCCGGTGAGCGCGGCCTGGACCGCGACGCGTGCGGTCTCCTCGTCGCGGATTTCGCCGACCATGATGATGTCCGGGTCCTGCCGCAGGATGCTGCGCAGCGCCCTGGCGAAGGTGAGCCCGACCGCGTCGTTGACGTGGATCTGATTGATCAGGTCCATCTGGTATTCGACCGGGTCCTCGACGGTGACGAGGTTGGTCTCGGGGCTTCGCAGCAGGTCGAGCGCGGAGTAGAGCGTGGTGGTTTTCCCCGAGCCGGTCGGACCCGTGACGAGCACCAGGCCATACGGCTGACGCAACATGCGTCGGAAGGTGCCCAGTGGCTCTTCGCGGAACCCGAGTTGTTCCATGCGGACATTGAGGTTCGATTTATCGAGCAGGCGGATGACCAGCTTCTCGCCGAGCAGCGTCGGGATCGACGAGACACGCAGGTCCACGTCGCGCCCCTCGGCGACGATGCGGACGCGGCCTTCCTGAGGCAGTCGGCGCTCGGCGATGTCCATCTTGCCCACGACTTTGACGCGCGAGACGATGGCCGAGTGCATCCCCGGCGGCGGCTGCATGAGCTCGCGCATGACGCCGTCGATGCGGTAACGGATGCGTGTGCCCTTGCGGTCCGGCTCGATGTGGA
>JBMYUK010000356.1:0-3334 GCA_049605275.1 Phycisphaeraceae bacterium | reverse complement strand
TAACTCTGGTGCGATGATATGCTTGAATGCTCGTCGATTGGCCAATCGATGTTGTCGAAAATTGAAATCAACAGCCTAACGTCAACACGCGCAAGCTCGTCGTCGAAGCCGGCACGGGCGTCGGCAAGTCGTTCGGCTATCTGCTGCCCGCGATCGAACACATCGCGAAGTTCCAGGACGACAAGGACCAGAAACGCCGCGTCGTCGTCTCCACACACACGATCGCGCTGCAGGAACAGATCGTCAACAAGGACGTGCCGCTGCTGCAAGCGGTCTTGCCGGTCGAGTTCAGCGCGGTGCTGGTGAAGGGCCGAGGCAACTACGTGTCGCTCCGCCGCGCGAGCCGGGCGCACGACCGCCAGAACACGCTGTTTAACGAGTCCAAGGAGTTCGGCTCGCTCCAACAGATCATGGACTGGTCCAAGCGCACCGACGACGGCTCGCTCGCCACGCTGCCGCAGCTCGAGTCGCCGAGCGTCTGGAACGAGGTGCAATCCGACAGCGAAGACTGCCTGGGCAAGCGCTGCCCGACCTACAACAAGTGCTTCTACCAGTCGGCGCGGCGGCGGATGGTCAACGCCGACGTCCTCGTCGTCAACCACGCGATGTTCTTCGCCGACCTCGCGCTGCGGGCCCAGGGCTTCGGCGTGCTCCCGCCTTACGACGCGGTGGTCCTCGACGAGGCCCACACGATCGAAGACGTCGCCAGCGAACACTTCGGCCTCACCGCGTCGCGCTACCAGGCCGCCTATCTCGTCAGCCGGCTCTACACCGCGCGGCGTCAAAAGGGCCTGCTCGTCTCGCTGCAGGCCAAGGTCGATCAGCAGCTACTCAATCGCTGCCTGCACCTGGCCGAGACCGCGCGGACCGTGGCCGAGCGCTTCTTCGACGACGTCGCCGAGTACCACGAGCGCTACGGCGCGAGCAACGGCCGAGTCCGAAGCCCGCTGGAAATCGACAACCCCCTCACCCCGGCGCTCCACGACCTCTCGCTCATGCTCAAACGCGTCAAAGACGCGCTCGACAGCGAAGAAGACGCGATGGAAATCGCCGGCTACGCCGACCGCGCCGGCTCGCTGGCCGAGACGATCAAGGCCCTCGTCGAGCAGACCGTCACCGACAGCGTCTACTGGATCGACGTGCAGAAAAAAGGCCGATTCAACCGCGTCAAACTCTGCTCCAGCCCGATCGAGGTCGGCGGCCTTCTGCGCGAAAGGCTCTTCGAAGCGACCACCTCTCGGCAAGAGCCGCTGCCCGTCGTGCTCACCTCCGCCACCCTCGCGACCCAGAGCGCAAAGGAAGACACGCTCAACTCAAACAACGCGGACAACCCGCAACTCACCGCCATCGCGCCCTTCAAGCACTTCCTCGGACGCGTCGGCTGCGACGAGCCAAAGACCCTCCTGCTCGGCTCGCCCTTCGATTACGCGAACCAGGCCAACCTCATCGTCTGCCCGTCCCTGCCCGAGCCCAACGAACAATCGTTCAACGACCGAGCCCTGCACACGCTCCTGCATCACATCGACGAGACCGACGGCGGGGCGTTCGTCCTCTTCACCAGCTATCGCCAACTCCGCGCGATGGCCCAGGCCCTGCGCAGCCCGCTCGACCAGCGCAGCATGCCGCTGCTCATCCAAGGCGACGGCGTCCAACGCAGCGAACTGCTCGCCCGCTTCAAGCACAACCACCGCAGCGTCCTCCTCGGCGCCGACAGCTTCTGGCAGGGCGTCGATGTCCGCGGCGAGGCGCTGCGCCTGGTCGCCATCTGCCGGCTGCCCTTCGCCGTGCCCGATCGACCGATCATCGAAGCCCGCAACGAACGCATCAAAGCCCGCGGCGGCAGCCCGTTTGCCGAGTACGCCCTGCCCGAAGCGGTCCTCAAATTCAAGCAGGGCTTCGGCCGACTCATCCGATCGAAACAGGACCGGGGTACGATCCTCGTCCTCGACAAGCGCATCGTCTCCAAGCCCTACGGCCGACGATTCATCACCGCCTTACCCGACCTCCCGATCACGCACCACACGACCACACCCGCCGCGAAGACGTCGCGGCAACCTATGGAAGACGACGATGCCTACTGAACCCAAGCCGAAGCGTTACCTCGTCGTCTGCACCGGCAACTTCTGCCGATCGCAGATGGCCGAGGGTTGGCTGCGACACCTCGGCCAAGGCCGCGTCGAGGCCCACTCCGCCGGGTCCAAACCCAAGGGCGGCGTGCATCCGATGGCCGAGAAAGTCATGCGCGAAGCCGGCATCGACCTCACGCCGCACACCTCCAACCACATCGACGACTACCTCGACGACCACTTCGATTGCGTGCTGACCGTCTGCGACTCGGCCAAGGAAGCCTGCCCCGTCTTTCCGGGCGCCGAGCGCGTCGTGCATCACCCCTTCGAAGACCCCGACCATCCCGACGATCCGAGCGAAGAGCCGGTCGAATGCTTCCGCCGCGTCCGCGACCAGATCAAGGCGTGGGTCAGCAAGTTCCTCGAGACCGAGCTCGCATGAGTCGCCGCGACTCGCCGCGAAGCCTTATACGAATCACGTCTTGAAACTTCGCGATTGGGTCGGTATCGATGAATAGCCGCGATGCTGCGCATCGCAGGAAACACACGATCAGCGTGTCATGCTTCACCTGCGACGCGTAGCGTCGCGGCTACTTCCACAAGAAAACTCAAAGTAGGATCCGTATTAGAACAGACCCGACGCGACGTCCCAGCCTCCGGTAAACACGAACGCGTCGAAGGGCTTTCGTTGCCGCGCCTTCGACTCGGCGTCGTTGAGTTCGCCCTCGCCGGGGTAGCCGATCGCGATCGCGGTCTCGGCCGTAAAGCCGTCGGGCAGGCCGTACGTCGAGACGACCTTCTCCTGCTCGATCCCCGCCATCTGGTGCAGCGTCAGCCCGAGTTCGGCCGCCTGCAGCGCCATGTTCGCCGCGGCCTGGCCGAGGTCGTGCAGCGCGACGCGGTTCGGATTGCCGTTGTAGGTAAAGTCCTTCTTGACCGCCGTGAGCACGAGCACCGGCGCCGCCTGCGCCCAGCCCTGGTTCGCCTCCACCAGACAGCCGAGCGCCTTGTCGTACTCCGTCGCGTTGTCTTTCGTCGCGACGATGAATCGCCAGGGCTGTTCATTAAACGAAGACGCCGCCCACCGCGCCGCCTCAAAGAGCGACTGCAGCTTCTCCGCTTCCACCGGCTGATCGGAGAATTGGTACGCGCTGTATCGCTGCTTGATCGCGTCGAGAACGGGGTAGTCGGTGGGGTTGAGCTGGGGCATTTTTTTACCTAAGAAAACGGTGTGTGAGCCGTCGCCTGCTAGGCGACGCGCCAATCGA
>JBMYUK010000355.1:0-3337 GCA_049605275.1 Phycisphaeraceae bacterium | reverse complement strand
CGGGGACTCATCGACCAGGTGCTCGCGTTCGTTGCGCCGAAACTGCTCGGCGACGAGCGAGCCACCTCCGCGGCGACGGGGCTGATGCGCGACGCGATCGACGATGCCACGACGCTGCAACTGCGCAACGTCGAGCGGATCGAGGACGATGTGCTATTGGATTACCGCGTTACGCCGGCTCGACGACGATGACCGCTCCGTGAACCTCGAGGACGCGGACGGTCGTGCCCGACTCGACGAAGCCGCCGGTGGACGTGACGTCGATGAGTTGGCCGTCGATCTCGACGTTACCCGCGGGTCGCAGGCCGGTGCGGGTCACGACGCCGGTCATGCCGGGCTTGATCTTGCCCGCGCCCATCACTTCGTCGCCACTGACGTGTTGGTGCGGCACTTCGATGCCCCCGGCGACGGCGAGCGAGGCGTGCTGACTGTCGTTGAGGACCAGCTTGTTCAGCAGCGGCAGCGAGCCGAAGTAGAGCGTCATCACGAAGAGCGCGGGGATCGTGCAGAGGATCGCCCCGACAAACGAGAGCGAGGTCACCATGACCTGCCGCTCGGTGCCGGAGGCGGGCAGACCATTACTCGCGGTTTGCACGCCCGACAAGACGAGCCCGGCAATAAACATCAACAGCCCGAGCACCGCGAGCACCCCAAACGTCGTCATCGTCAGCATCTCGTAGATCACCAGCCCGACGCCGACCACGATCAATAAAAGATGCCATGTCTGCGCGAGCCCCACGAGAAACGGCGCACCGATCAGCACCGCGAAAGCCGCGAGCCCGACCACGCCCGGCACGATCAACCCCGGGCTGAAATACTCGAGCAAGAGACCCACGATGCCCAACAGCAGCAACCCCGCGCGCACCAGCGGATGAACGAGAAAACCGACGAGCGACTCGGACCAGGTTTCGTCGTAGCGCTGCACGGAGCCGCCGCCGTAGAGCGTCTTGAGCTCAGCCTCGCTCGCGATCGTCTTGCGCGACAGGCCGCAGTCCAGCGCCTCGGCCTCGTTCATGGTCAAGAGCGTGCTGCCGTCGTGGATCTGCTTGATGCGCTCCCACTGGCCGGCCTCGCTGGCGTCGGTGACGGTGACAATCGGCTTGCCGACGCCCTCGAATGCATCGGCGGGGGCGAGGGCGCTGTTGTTCGCCGCGTCGCCGGCGCCGAGGTTGGCAGCGTCGATCGGCGATTGGCCGTCGACCATGATCGCGTAGTCGGCCTGGCTGACGAGTCGGACTTCGCCGGTGATCTTGTGTTTGACCTGGACCACCTCGACGCCGAGCACGCACATCGCGTGGAAGAGGGCGTAGTCGCTGGTGGTCGAGCCGCTGTAGTTGTCGTTGGCGTTGGCGCGGAACTCGGCGAGCAGGGGCGAGAGCGCCTTGGCGCGTTCGGTGGGCGCGAGGTTTTGACCGGGCACGATCGGAGCGCAGTCGCCGGTGAGCGAGCCGCGCGACATGATCAATTCGTCACAGGCCGAGCCGATGAGGATCCCCGCCGAGAGCGCCTGATTATCGACCCACGCGACGGTCGGCACGGGCAGCGTCCGGATGTAGCTACTCATATCGAGCGCGATAACGAGTGCCCCGCCCGGCGTGTCGAGGTCGTAGACGATCAGGTCGGCTCCGTCGTTGATCGCGCGGTCGGTGCGACGTTTGAGGCTGTCGAGCTGATGCTGATAAAAGATCGGCCCGTCGATCTCGATGACCGCGATCAAACCGCCGGTCGGAACAGAGAGCCCTCCAGCGTTCGCGCCCGAACTGGGCGGGACCTGGTCGATCGGGCCCGCGGGTTCGTCCGGCGTCAGATCAGCCGTGCCATCTGCGGGCGGATCGGTCTGCGCAAAGGCGTCGCGACTCGGTTCGCCCCACGCTACCGCGAGCAACGCGACGATGATCAGCAGCAATGCTCGGCGAAGGGTGACGGCCATATCACGATTATAGCGCGGCCGGATCAATCGTTGGCGATCCGATTCAAACCGCGGGCTGCTGCATGCTCAGGCAGTGCAGCGCGCCGAGGCCGACGACCAGGTGCTCGGCTCGAATGGGCACAACGGATCGGCCGGGCAAGACTTTCTCGAGCACGCGGCAGGCGATGTCGTCCGTGTTTTGGCCGAATGCGGGGACGAAGACCGCGTCGTTGGCGATGAGGAAGTTCGCGTAGCTGGCGGGCACGGGCGCGGGGCCGGGCGTCTCGACGCTGGGCAGGGGCGGGAAGTCGTAGACGATCGGATCGGGCGTGGGCAGGCCGACGATGTGCAAGGGCTCGCCGTCCTGGTCGTTGGTGTTTTGGAGCGCGGCGAGGTTTCGGCGCGTGGTGTCGTGGTCGGGGTGGCCTTGAGGCGCGACGACGACGGCGACGCACTGCGGCGAGACGAAGCGGGCGACGTCGTCGATGTGGCCGTCGGTGTCGTCGCCCGCGATCCCGCCGGGCAGCCAGATGACGTGGTGCGTGCCGAGCGCGTCGTGCAGTCGCTTTTCGATCTCGGCTTGGGTGGCCCAGGGGTTTCGGTTCGCGTGGAAGAGGCACTGCTGTGTCGTCATGACCGTGCCTTGGCCGTTGACTTCGATGCTGCCGCCTTCGAGGACGAAGTCGTGGACCCAGATCGGCAGGCCGAGCTTGTCGGCGAGGTGCTGGGGGACCACGTCGTCGAGCGGGCGAGTCGCTTCGTACTTGGATCCCCATGCGTTGAAGCGAAAATCGTGGCAGGCCAGCAATTTTTCGTTGTCGTGGATGACGAAGATCGGCCCGAAGTCGCGGATCCACGAGTCGTTGGTCTCGATACCGATGGATCCGGGGGTGCGCACCTCGACGTGCGGCTGCATGCGATCGACCCAGTCGGCGTGTTGCGCCTGCGCCGCGTCGAAACAGCCCGGCCAGGTCTCGGGGTTGTGCGGCGGGACGACCCAGACGCAATCGACAGGCTCGAATTCGGCCGGGCAGCGGTAACCGAGCGCTCGCGCGGATCGCGTCGGCCGGTCGATCGATGCGATGGCGTCGATGGTGGGGTGGGGCTCGAGCATGACCTGCGCTAGGACCGGGCCGAGAGAAACACTTCGTATAGGAAGACGCACATCATCAAACCGGCCATGAACAGGTAGTGGATGAACCAGCGCTGTCGGCCGGCGTTCTTGTGCATCACCGCGCGGATGACCAGGTACACGCTAAACGCGGGCATGATGAAGAGGATCGGGTTCATACATCGTCCAATCGTTTGAGAAGCGAATCGTAGGCGTCGATTCGGCGATCGCGCAGAAACGGCCAGCCGCGCCGCTGCGGTTCGATCGCGTCGAGATCAATATCGGCGTGCAGGACCGCCTCGCCATCGCGCGACGCC
>JBMYUK010000354.1:0-3340 GCA_049605275.1 Phycisphaeraceae bacterium | reverse complement strand
AGCGACGATGCGGCAAGTCCCGCCGAGCTACCGCGGTCACGTCGCCGCGTACTTCGAGCGGCTCGCCGAGTCGGATCTCGTAGACGACGTTGGCCGCGACGACGCACAAGGAGACAGCCCATGATCGCCGGCCACCAGAGCACGACAAGGCATCAACGAAGCATGTTTAAGATCAGCTTCTTCGCGGTCGTGTTGACCGCCGCTGCGCTGCTCTGCTTCACGCTCTCACAGGCTCACGCTCAGTCCAACGACTCCGCAGGCGACGCCGCCGACGCGGGCGACAACGACAGCGAGATCGTCGTCGCGCGTTTGATCTACGACAGCGGCAAGTCGGCCGTCTGTTTCGCCGATCAGTTCCTGGCGACTTACGCGCGGGAGTCCGGCCAGAACGTGCGTCGAACCTACGCGCAGATCGCCCTCGACAGCGATAAGCTCTTCGAGCACCCGTTCGTCGTGCTCAGCGGGCAGGAAGCCTTCACGCTCTCCGCGGCAGAAAAGAAAAACCTCAAGCGATACATCGACCGCGGCGGCTTCGTCCTCGCCTCGGCGGGTTGCTCGAACGTGGCGTGGGCGAGGAGTTTCGAAACCATCATGGCCAAACTGTTCGGCGACGAGCCTTTCGAACCGATCGGCACGGACCACCCCCTCTTTCACACGGTGTACGACATCGATCACCTGGGCGTGCGCAAAGCCGCGGGCCGCGTGCCGATCCAAGCGCTGACGGTGGACGGCCGGGTTCGCGTGCTCTACTCGCCGCTGGGCCTGAACGACACGGGCAACGCCGGGGGCGACTGCTGCTGCTGCGGGGGCAGCGAGATCACCAACGCCCGCCAGATTAACGTCAACGCCCTGGGCTACGCACTCACACGCTGACCGGCTTGGGTTTTATTGGCGGTTGACGGCGAAACCACAGATCGCGTCGCGGCCCGCGATTTTTCGTGGTGTTCGTGTCCACACCGGCCGATAGGTGGTGTACCCTTACCTGATGACGCGGCCTCACGCCGAGCGCCGCCACACGGAGCATCGATTATGGCGATCAAGCACGACGGCCACTACGTCACCTTCGGCCAACACCTCCAGGCCCAGCAACAATACTTCCCCAACGCCTCGGGCCAGTTCTCCTGGCTCATGTCCGGGATCACCCTCGCGACCAAGATGATCGCCTCTTACGTCCGCCGCGCCGGGCTCATCGACGTCTGGGGCGAGCAGGGATCTACCAACATCCAGGGCGAAGAGGTCAAGAAGCTCGACATCATCGCCAACGACGCGCTCAAGCGAACCCTCGGCTACCGCGGTAACGTCGGCATCATCGCCTCGGAAGAAGACGACGAGCCCCGCGTCATCCAAGAGGTCGATCAGGAAGACTCGTACATCATCATGTTCGACCCCCTCGACGGCTCGTCGAACATCGATGTCAACGTCTCGGTCGGCACGATCTTCACGATCTTCCGGAACCCCCCCGAAGTCCGAGGCGTCGCGCGCAGCGTGCTCCAGCCCGGGGCAAAGCAGGTCGCCGCAGGCTACGTGCTCTACGGCTCGTCGACCGTGCTCGTCTACACCGCGGGCAACGGGGTCCATCAATTCACGCTGGATCCGCAGTTCGGCGCCTATCTGCTCACCCGCGAAAACATCAAGATGCCCGAACACGCCGGCACCTACTCGGTCAACGAAGCCTATCTGCACCGCTTCCCCGAGCCCTACCAGCGCTACCTCGGCTGGTCCAAGCACCCCGAGGGCGGCGGGTATAAATCCCGATACGTCGGCTCGCTCGTCGCCGACTTCCACCGCATCCTCATCACCGGCGGCATCTTCATGTATCCGCCCACCCTCGAACAGCCCGAAGGCAAACTCCGGCTCATGTACGAGTGCAACCCCCTAGCCTTCGTCGCGGAACAAGCCGGCGGACTCGCCGTCGGCGAGGGCGGCCGACGCATCATGGACATCGAACCCAACGACGTCCACGACCGCACGCCGCTGACCATCGGCAGCAAGAAAAACGTCGAAGAAGCCCTCCGCTTCATCAACGACCCGGTGAAAGTCTAAGACGCTCGGCGGCGAGCGATCGCCATCAACAAGCGCCGCGTCTTGCCTCGTCTCGTTCTGCCTCACCGGTCAACGGAGAATCCCAGCGACCTCGTCGCGCAGCGATCTCGCCGCGTCGGACACCGATCGACGCCAATCGCGATCGCCGTCGCTAAACGCGTAGATGACCGAACGGCTTGCGGTGATGAGCGCCCCGGTGCCGTCGGCTTTGAAGCAGGCTTTGACATCGTCGGCCCCGCCGCCCTGAGCGCCGAAGCCGGGGACCAGAAACAGTTGCCGCGGGTAGCGCTCGCGCAACTGGGCCGCGTCCTCGGGCTTGGTCGCGCCGACGACCATCCCGACGTTGCTGTAGCCTCGCTCGCCGATGCAATCGGCACCGACCTCGGCCACCACGTCGCCGACCGCTTCGCTGACGCTCCGACCATCTTCGAGACGCAGCGACTGGATCGCGTCGCCGCCGGGGTTCGACGTGCGGACCAGAACAAAAAGACCCTTGCCCGCTTCGGCGGCGACTGCCTGAAACGGCTCGAGCCCGTCGCCGCCGAGGTACCCGTTGACCGTCAGCGCGTCGCAGCCGTGCGGCTCGTCGAGTAGACCCGCGGCGTAGTGAGCGCTGGACGTGCCGATGTCCCCGCGTTTGGCGTCGCCGACGACCACGAGGCCCGCCCGCTTCGCGCGCTCCACGACCTTGTGATACACCGCCACGCCCGCCGCGCCGTACCGCTCGTAGCAGGCCGACTGCGGCTTGACGGCGGGCACGACCTCCGCGACCGCATCGACGATCGCCGTGCTAAACGCCTCGATCGCAGTGACCGCGTTGGCTCGATCGATCGCCGCGGGCAGGCGTTCGATGACCGGGTCGAGCCCAACACAAACCGGTGCGCCCTTGGCGTGGCAGGCGGCGAGCAGACGATCTGAAAAGTGTGGCGTCATCGGCGTTGGTTACCCTACCCATCGGTACGTTCCCGCGGCCCGCAGCAGAACCGCCGCGCAGCCGAAGCGACAGAATACTCGGCCGGACGAACCGATGTTGTCGCGCCGTGATTACTCGCCGCCGCGCCCCAACTGCGGCCTCAAGATCCACAAGAAGATCGGCCCGCCGATGACCGCGGTAAAAATCCCGATCGGGATCAAACCCACCGAAGCGAACGTGTATGCCCCGGCATCCGACGCGGTGTCAGCCAAGATCAACAACGACGCGCCGAGCACGGCCGAACCCACCAACAGCGGCCGATGCGCAGGCCCGAGCAGAACCCGCGCCAGGTGCGGCGCGATCAGCCCGACAAACGCGATCGGA
>JBMYUK010000353.1:0-3342 GCA_049605275.1 Phycisphaeraceae bacterium | reverse complement strand
AGTCGGGGTGGAATTGGTCGCGTTGGCGGAGGCGGTCCCCGAACTGCTGGAACACGCGAAGGGCGTCGCGCCCGATGCGACGGGCTACAGCGACTACCACGAGATGTTGGCCGACGAGAAGGTCGATGCGGTCGCGATCTGTTTGCCCACGGGCATGCACGCCAAGGCCGCGGTCGATGCCTTCAACGCGGGCAAGCACGTCTATCTGGAAAAGCCCATCGGCATCACGATGCAGGAGGCCGCCGAGGTCACCGCCGCAGAAGCCGCATCCGGCAAGACGGGGATGATCGGGTTCAACTTTCGCTTCCACCCCGTGCACCAGGAACTCAAGCGGCGGATCGAATCGGGAGCGGTCGGTAACGTCGTTGCCGTGCGGTCCGCCTTCTGTGTTGCGAAACATGACATCCCGAAGTGGAAGCAGATGCGCGAGACCGGCGGCGGCGTGCTGCTCGATCTCGGCACGCACCACATCGATCAGGCCCGTTTTCTGTTCGGACAGCCGATCGCCTCGGTCAGCGCCGGGGTCCGCGCGATGACGCACGAGGGTGACACCGCTTCGCTGCGCATGACGCTAGGCAATGGCGTGATCTGGGACGGCCTGTTCAGCTACCAGGCCTCCGACTGCGACACGATCGAAGTCGTCGGCGATGCGGGCATGCTGAAGCTGGATCGCTACGCCGGCACGCTTGAAAACGCGCAGGCCAAACCCGGAGCCGGGGTCGGTAAGCGGGTCAAAGCCGCGATCGGCGACGCCGCGGGCCTGGTCGGGCAAGTGATGAAGGGCGGAGGCGAGCCTTCGTTTGAGAACGCGCTGACGGCCTGGGCCGAGGCGATGAACACGACCGGCAAGCCGCCTGTCACGCTGAACGAGGCGATGAATAATCTGGCCGTGGTCTGTGCCGCCGAACGCTCGGCAGAGAGCAGCGGCGCGCCGATCGACCCGGCGGATTTGATTCGCGAGGTGTCGGAGTCGGTGGTCGGTGCGGCGTGATCGCATCGACCCGTGCAAACAGCAGCGACGAGAAAGACGATCGAGGGAACCAGGGTTTGAAAATCGCCATCGTGATCGATTCGGCGCAGCCGCGCGGCGGCGCGGAGCTGCTCACGCGGACTCTCAAGCGGGGTCTGCTCGAGCGCGGTCACGATGCGCGCGTCTTCGCTGCGGGACCGCTGGACGAGCCGGGCAACTTCGCGGATGCGAATTGCAAAGCGTACGACGGCGTGGTGCTCACCGTGACGCGAGCGGTCAACCTGACAGCGGCTTCAGCGTTCAAAGCATTTATCGATGCGTTCGAACCCGATGTCGTTCACTTGCGGATGATGCTGACGCAGTTGTCGCCCACGCTCTTGCGGGTCATCGGCGATCGGCCGTGCATCTATCACGCGGACTATCTCGAACTCGTCTGCCCCACAGGCTTGAAGATGCTGCCGGATAAATCGCTCTGCAAGGTTCGGCCCGGACTGCCTTGCTTGCGCAACGGATGCCTCTCGGCTCCGGCCTGGGGCGCTCAAATGGTTTCGCGGAAATTGCTTCGCCGGTGGAGCAAGTCCATCGACATGATCGTGCCTTCGAGCGGGCCCGTGAAGCGGATGCTCGAGGAGGACGGCTGGTCGCCTCGGCCGGTCGTGCCGAGTTGTGTCCCGGTCTGCGACGTCCGCCCGCCGTTGGAAGGCCCGCCGACGGTCGGTTGCGCGGCGCGACTGGTGCCGGAGAAGGGCGTCGACCTGCTCCTGCGTGCGGCGGCGGTCGTGAAAAAGGATGTCCCGGACCTCCGGGTTGTCATCGCCGGCGACGGGCCGCAACGCGCCGAACTCGAACGGCTCGCGAGCGAAACGGGCCTGCGCGACGCGGTGCGGTTTCTCGGCCAAGTCGATCGCGATGTGCTCGACGACGCCCTGAATCAATCCTGGGTGCAGGCGGCGCCGTCCCGATGGGTCGAGGCGTTCGGCCTGGTCGCGGCGGAAGGCATGATGCGCGGCACCGCGATGCTCGTGAGTCGCAGCGCGGGCTTGGCGGAAATCGTGACCGACGGCGAGACCGGCTACATCGTCGAACGCGGCGAGTGGGAGCCGATGGTCGAACCGCTGCGAAGACTCCTGGCCGATCGAGAACACGCGGAAACCATGGGCCGGGCCGCGCGTGAGCGGGCGCTGGCGTGTTACAGCCCGTCGGTCTGCTTGGATAAATTCGAAACGCTTTACGACGAACTAATCGATCGCCGCGCAATCGGCGCGAGCGAGCGTTCTACCAGCAAGGGATAGTCAAGATGCCTGAGAGTAAACATCTCCATATCGTTGAGCAGTGGCGGGGCGGTTCCGATGAACCGCCGGTTTTAACGGTTTGTCTGATGTCGCCGGACAAGCCCGAGGTGCAGGCTTGGACGATCAATCACCTTCGCAATCAGTCGATCGCGGATCAACTGGAGGTCGTGGTGATCTGTCAGGAGCCGGGGGAAGACGTGCGAGCCTTCGCGGACGAGTACCTGTCGGGTTTTCACGCTTGGCAGATTATTCAATGCGAAAAGACATCGTCGCTCGCCGGCCAGCACGCCCTGTCCATCGAGCACGCGTCCGCTCCGCTCGTCGCGCTCGGCGAAGATCACTGCCAACCCGATGTCTTCTGGGCGGAAGAACTCGTCAAGGCCTACGCCGAAGACGACAAGATCGCCGGCGTGAGCCCCGAAGTCTGCTACGCGAACCGGCAGGTCTGGGCGATGGGCAGCCAACTGATCGACTACACCCCGTGGACCGGGCCGGCCAAACCGGGCGATCTCAAAATGGTGAGCGTCACCAACGCGACCTATCGTCGCGATTTACTCGTCGAGATCTACGGCGACAAGATGGCGGACATGGTCCGCCGAGGCGGAAACATCTGCGACGACCTGCGCAACAGAGGCTATCGCTTCGTGATGCATCCGGCTTCGAAGTGCTATCACAAGAACATCTCGACGTTCGGCCAATTCTTCCTCCTGCGCTTTACGATAGGGCGATACAACACGGCCAACGATCTCGACGGCGCGGGACTCGGCAAGCGAATCGTGGTCGGCCTGCTCGCGCCGCTCTTATCGCTCAAGCGTTTCGCGGTGCTCACGAAAAAGCTCGCGTTCCGCGGATACCCGCTCAGTCCGAAGATGCTGTTCGGCATGGCGGTCGGCTTGACGATCGACTGTCTGGGTTCGGTGCTCGGCGCCTTTTGTGGCAAGGGGTCGTCGCTGACCGACATCTATCAGCTCGAGTTCAAACGCGAGCCGCGGATGCACGCCTACGAGCGCGAGCGGGATTACGTGGCCGAGTACAACCCCGAGGTAAAAGACAGACCCGGTTACATCGATCCCGTCGTCC
>JBMYUK010000352.1:0-3345 GCA_049605275.1 Phycisphaeraceae bacterium | reverse complement strand
AGACCAAACTCGGCAAGGCCGGCCTCAGCCGAAAGCTCGGCCGACGACCCCACGTCCGCGGCATGGCCAAGAACCACCACGAACACCCCATGGGCGGCGGCGACAACAGCTCGTCGGGCAACCGTCCTCCGGCCTCGAAGACCGGCGTGCTCGCCAAGGGCGGCGGCACCCGACAGCGCGGCAAGAACTCCAATAAACGCATCATCCGCCGACGCACCAGCAAGCGGTACGGCCAACTCAAGCTCCGCGGCTAATCGCCCCACGAACGACACCAATAGGAACAGCGAATGTCACGCTCCCTCAAAAAAGGCCCCTACGTCGATCTCAAGCTCTACCGAAAGGTCGAGAAGCTCAACCAGCAAGAGCGACACGAGCCCATCAAGACCTGGGCCCGCGCCTGCACGATCGTCCCAGAGTTCGTCGGCCACACCTTCATGGTCCACAACGGCAAGAGCCACCTGCCCGTGCTTGTCACCGAAGACATGGTCGGGCACAAGCTCGGCGAGTTCGCCCTGACACGCACCTTCCGCTCGCACACCACCGGCACCAAGGCCCAACGCGCCGCCGGCATCAAGTAAACCACGACGCAGCGCCCCGACCCGCCGCGGGCACGCCTTCAACCGAGACCCCACGATGGCCTACATCAGCAAATACCGAATGGCACGGATCAGCCCGACCAAGGCCCGCCCCGTCATGGACCTGATCCGCGGCAAGCGCATCGACGAAGCCCAGGTCATCCTCGAGATGAGTAAGCTCCGCGCCGCCCACATGATCAAGGGCGTCCTCGCCTCCGCCGTCGCCAACGCCGACCAGGCCGAGGCCAACCTCCGCGGCCTCGTCGTCACCGACGCCCGCGCCGACGCCGGCCCGACCATGAAGCGGTTCCAGCCCAAGGACCGCGGCCGAGCCCACCCGATCCTCAAACGCACCAGCCACCTGACCATCGCCGTCGATACCCCGTAACCGACCATTGCATCGCCGCGGATTGCCGCGCAAAACCCCGAGATAAACATGGGACAAAAAGTTCATCCATTCGGATTCCGCGTCGGGATCACCGAGGCCCACAAGAGCCGCTGGTACGCGCCCAAAGCGTTGTACGGCGAGTTGCTCGTCGAGGACTTCAAGATCCGAAAGTTCCTCGACAAGGAACTCAACCGCCGCGGGCCCTTCGCCGCCGTCTCCGACATCCACATCGAGCGGACCCGCGAAGAGCTGAAGATCATCGTCAAGACCGCGCGTCCGGGCCTGGTCATCGGCCCGAAGGGCGCGAACATCGACGCGCTTACCAGCGAGTTGCAGCGCATGACCGGCCGAAACGTGTCGCTCAACTGCGTCGAGGTGACCAACCCCGACGCCGACGCCCAGTTGGTCGGCGAGTCGATCGCCGAGCAACTCGCTAAGCGTGCCAGCTTCCGCCGCGTGATGAAGATGAAGGCCGAGGCCGCCATCAACGCCGGCGCGAAGGGCGTGAAGATCCAGATGTCCGGCCGCCTGGGCGGTCACGAAATGTCCCGCACCGAAGACATCCGCATGGGAGCCGTGCCGCTGCAGACACTCCAAGCGGAAGTCGATTACGGCTTCGCCGAGTCGCTGACGACCTACGGGATCATCGGCGTGAAGGTGTGGATCTACAAGGGCATGTACCACGAGGTCGAAGAGGGCGAGATCACCTCCAAAGCCGCCGGTGCGAGACCCCGCGCTCGCGGACGACGTTAATCGATACCAACGAAACCCACACGTCGCTGAACCAGCGACAACTCGGAGCATAAACGATGCCCCTGATGCCCAAAAGAGTGAAGTTCCGCAAGGAACACCGCGGCAAGCTGAAAGGCAACGCCTCGCGCGGCAACTTCGTCGCCTACGGCGAGTACGGCCTGCAGCTGACCCAAGGCGGCTGGCTGACCGCGCGACAGATCGAGGCCGGCCGCATCGCCGCGCGTCAGTACGTGTCGCGCGAAGGCAAGCTGTTCGTCCGCGTCTTTCCCGACAAGCCCATCTCCAAGAAGCCCCTAGAGCAGCGCATGGGTAAGGGTAAGGCCGAGCCCGAGTACTGGGCCGCGCGCGTGAAGCCCGGGACGATCATCTACGAGATCTCGGGCGTGCCCAAGGACCTGGCGAAGGCCGCGTTCGCCCGCGTCGCGCACAAGATGCCGTTTAAGTGCCGCTTCGTGGAGCGTCGCCACGCCTAACACCGCCCGGCCGCTCGCGGCTTAGCAGGAACCCCGTCATGCCATTCAAAAAAGAAGAACTCAAAGACATGAGCGACGCGGCGCTCGCCGAGGAGCTCCCGCGTCTGCGTGCCCGGCTGTATGAGCTCAAGCAGCAGGCCGTGACCGAGAAGCTCGAGAACAACCGCGAGCCCGGCAATATCAAGAAGAAAATCGCCCAACTGCTGACCCTCAAGCGGTCGCGTGAACTGAGCAAGGAAACCGCGTAATGTCCGAAGAAAGCAACCAGCCCAACGCACAAACGGTCACCGGCACGAAGGTCGGCGTCGTCACCAGCGACAAGCGTGACAAGACCCGCACCGTCGCTGTCGAGTTCCAGAAGGTCCACGCGAAATACGGCAAGCGCCTGCGTCGCGAAGCGAAGTACCAGGTGCACGACGAGTCGAACGACTCGGGCGAAGGCGACCGCGTCGAGATCGCGCCCTGCCGACCGCTGAGCAAGACCAAGTCGTGGCGGCTGATCCGCGTGATCGAGAAGGCCCCCGAAGCGGTGTCCCACGAGGCGACCGCGCCCGAAACCGAGTAACGACACGAACACCCAGCCGCGCACGACGCGGAGGAACACAAGATGATCCAACAGGAATCCAGAGTAGATGTGGCGGACAACAGCGGCGCGAAGATCGCGTACGTGATCCGCGTGCTCGGCCGATCGACCGGCCGCGATAAGTCCACCCGTCCCAGCGCGTCGCTGGGCGACCGCGTGGTCTGCTCGGTCAAGAAGGCGTTGCCCGGCAGCGACATCAAGGCCGGCACGATCGTCAAGGGCGTCATCGTCCGGACCAACTACCCCGTGCGTCGGGCCGACGGCAGCTACGTCCGCTTCGACCGAAACGCGATCGTCTTGATCGACGACAACGGCAACCCCCGCGGCACGCGCATCTTCGGCGCCGTCGCCCGCGAGTTGCGCGAACAGAGCTACATGAAGATCGTCTCGCTCGCCAGCGAGGTCGTGTAACCAGCAGTGAAGCGTGCGGGTTGACCCGCCACCGCGCCGACGACGAACCAGGCGTTTGCAACGATAAGGATTGAACCGATGGCAAGACACATTAAATCCGGCGACATGGTGATCGTCACCAGCGGCAAAGACGCGTGGACCAAGACCCGCGACGCCAGCGGC
>JBMYUK010000351.1:0-3348 GCA_049605275.1 Phycisphaeraceae bacterium | reverse complement strand
TTTTTGGGGTCCTCCTTGACCCAGTGCGGATGGGTATAGGTGGCGGTCTCGCCGGTGGGATCGGTGCGATGGTCGATGGCGGGCGCGAGGATTTCGTAGCCGCCGACGGGCGTCCTGCTCACTGCGTGGCCGGCGAGGGGCGAGTCCCACGAGTGTTTGCGTGCGTCGATCGGCGACCAGTCTTCGTAGATGACGTGGAAGTTGCCTTCGAGATCGCGGATGAACCCGGCGTCGGAGCCGTCGGACGGGTCGGCGAAGGCGAGTCCGAGGTTATCGCCGGGCTTGCCGTCGAAGAGGTTGCCGTCGACGAAGGCGTGGGGGTCCTGGTCGTTGGGGAAGTCGTAGTAGATATACGTCTTGCCGTCGACGTGCTCTGCGGAGGTAACCCACTTGGCGAAGCTCGGCGTGACCGGGCCGTGATGGACCCAGTTGACCATGTCGCGGGATTGCCAGGCGTGATAGCCTCCGAGCGATTTCTCGAGCCCGCCGGGCGCGTTGAACTGATTGGCGAACGGCGTCGTAACGAGCGTGGTGTCTTCGAAGCCTTTTAGCGTCGCGGGCTCGGCGACAAAGTTTTTCGCGCGCTGCCTACTGTTGCCATACCTGCCGAAGGCCCAGTAGTTGTCGGGGCCGAGCGAGAGGAAGACCGGCGCGTCCTGCATGTTGACCGGGCCGAGGTTCTGGATCGGCTCCCAATTTTGCCAGATCGGCGATTGAGCGATCGTGATGGACTTGGCTTGGCGTTTCGCGTCGAATCGCATGAGTTTGCTGGTGAAAGTCGCGTCTTTCTTGCCGGGCGAGGCGAGGCCGTCTTCGATCACGAGACCGGTTTCGGTGGCGGTCGCCTCGGCCCACTGGGTTTGCGTCTCGACGATCCACGGCTGAGCTTCGATCGATAACGACCCCGAGACTGTCGCGACGATCAAGAACATAAACGTGATGCGCTGTTTCATAGCAAACCTCTGCGACGGGATAGGCGATGCATTGTTCAATAGAAGATGCGAACGATCAGTATACGTTACGTCGATCGGAGCTAAAACGAAAGTATCAGCAGGACCCGAACGCCCCGCCTCCCGCCGCGCACTCGCCGAGCCACAAAGCACGCGCAAAGCGAAACGGGGCGTTCGACCGATAGTCCAAGGTGAACCGACAGACCCTCGTCATCTCCGATACACACCTCGGTCGTCCCGGCAAGGCCACCGCCGAGATGCTCCAGCCGCTCTGGCAAGGCGTCGACGAGTTGATCATCAACGGCGACGCGGCCGAGGTCCAGATCCCCTGGCTGCGCAGTGCGGCGGTGCGCGAGCTCGATCGGCTCGAAGCGCTCACCCAGCGCGAGGGCGTGAAGCTCACGCTCATCTCCGGCAATCACGATGCGTACCTGACCGATCGCCGTTGTCTGCGGATCGGCGACGGGCGAGCGCTCGTGATGCACGGCGATGCGCTGCACGAAGCCGTCGCACCCTGGACCCCATGCGCCCCTGCGATGCGAAGGCTCACGCGACGGGCCTACGAAGACACGGACCCCGCGGACCACGACGACCTGCAGACCCGACTCGCCATCGCGCAGCACGTCGGACACAGCGAGTTCCTCGAAGAGTATGTCCTCTCGAATCGCGGCGAGAGCGGGTTGTTGCGAGCCTTGCTTCGGCCGTGGGAGATCCCGGCCGTGCTGTGGTACTGGCGCCGCGAGCCACAACTCGCCAAGCGATTTCTCGACACCTATGCGCCCGAATCGCGCGTGCTCATCCTCGGCCACTCGCACCGCGCGGGGGTTTGGCGACTCGGCGATTACACGATCATCAACACCGGCGCGTTCGTCTTCCCCGGTCGACCGTGGTGCGCGGTCTTCGACGGCCCGACGCTGCGCCTGCATCGCGTCATCAAGCGAGACGGCCGATACCGGCGCGACACCGCCGCGCGCTTCGAGTGCTCCGACGAGGCGTTTGATACCGGCAAGCGCGAATCGGTCATGGCCACGCGAGCCGCACGCGTCGCCCATTCGCCTCCTACAGGTTTGCCCTTGCCGACCGCGACCGCATGAACCCGCCGCTCGACCAACCCGATCCGAAACGCCGAGCCGCAAGGCTCGAAGTCTGCGTGGCGTCGCTGCGTGACGCGGCGATCGCTGCCAAGGCGGGAGCGTTCCGCATCGAACTCAACAGCGCGCTCGCGCTCGGTGGGTTGACGCCGTCGACGGGTCTTGTCGAACGCGTTGTCGAAGCCGTCGAGCCGACCGGCTGCGCCACGATCGCCATGGTTCGGCCCCGGCCCGGCGGCTTCGCGTACAACGCCGATGAACTGTCGGTCATGCATCGCGACGTTGCGCTGCTCGTGGAACGCGGCGTAGCGGGGATTGCCCTCGGCGTGCTGGACATCGACGGGCGCATCGACACCGAGGCGATGAAACGATTGATCGGGTCGATACAGCGTGGCCAACGCGAGGTCGTCTTTCACCGCGCGTTCGACCTCACGCCCGATCCGCTCGTGGCGATGGAGCAATTGATCGACCTCGGCGTCACGCGCATCCTCACCAGCGGCGGCCGGCCCACCGCGGACCATGGTGCGCCGCTCATCCGATCGCTGGTCGAACACGCCGCCGGGCGAATCGAGATCCTCCCCGCCGGCGGCATCCGACCGGACAACGTAAGCGATCTGATTGCGACGACCGGCTGCGATCAGGTCCACGCATCCCTGCGAAAAATCCAACGCGACACCACCGGCGGCCTTCGGCCCGACCTCCGCTTCAACACCGAGCGGCTGGACGACGACGCTTACTTCGCCGCCGATCCGCAAGCGATCGATGCGCTCGCCGCTGCACTGCGCAGCCACGGATAACGATTTTGGAATATGTATGAGAAGTTGAAAATAGCCAGCGGCCTACGGACGCCGGTCAAGAGAGCAGGCGGGTTTTCAAAATTAAACAATTGCTTTCGCGTCCGAAGCCCGTAGGTCTCCGGCTGTTGATGGGCACTGTTCGTACACGTTCTAAGAAATGCGTAATCGATTGCCAGGTGCGAGCGTGTTGTATCTTTGATAGTCGGCTTATTCGCTGGCGAGACCCTGCTTGCGGTAGCGCTGCATCATGGCGGCGAGTTTGTCGCGCATCTCGGGGTTGGCGTTGGCGAGGTTGTTCTTCTCGCCGATGTCCTGGCTCAAGTTGTAGAGCTCCGGCTTCCTACCGGGGATGAACTTCCACTGCTTGTAGCGCAGCGCGACCTTGGCGTTGTTGGTCTGAACGAGAATGACCTCTGAGCCGATCTCGTCTTTACCCAGCAACGTATCGAGCTCGTCTCGGCTGTCCATCGCCTCGCCCTCGGGGATGTCCTGATCCAGCAGGGCGGCGAA
>JBMYUK010000350.1:0-3357 GCA_049605275.1 Phycisphaeraceae bacterium | reverse complement strand
CGGCCTGCTCAAACCGACCCGCGCGACGCTCGCCGCGCTCAACCAGAAGTGGCTCAACCCCGACGCCGCCCCCGTCCTGCCCTCCGGCCGATCCAACCCCGCCAAGGCCATCGCCGCCGCGCTCGAGCACGACCCCACCGATCTCTACCTCCTCTCCGACGAGGCCTTCGCCTACTTCGCCGGAAGCACGACCGAAGACGAAGCGCTCGGCCTCGTCACCGACGCCCTCGGCGACGACGCCCCGCGCGTCCACGGCGTCCAGTTCTTTTACCGACACCAGGACAGCGTCCTCGAAACCCTCGCCAACCGGTTCGACGGCACCTTCGAGTTCGTCAAGGAACAAGTCGCGCCCGACGGCCAGCCCATCGACCTGCTCGAAGAACTCGAGCAGGAATAGCCGAACCTACTCAACCAGCGAAAAGTGTCCGCGGCTGCCCCACCCGTTTGCGATCATCGCCCCGGCTCGGCTGCGCATCGCGTCGACCGTGTCGCCGGCGGACAACACGAAATAAAACCGCGTCGTCCCCCGGTGAAAACGCAGCGCGAATGCGATCGATCGATCTGCGCCCAGGCGTTCAGTCAGTCGATCGAGACCGGACTCGGCCTGCGCCTGCGCGCTGCCTGTGCGGTGCGCGTGCTGGTACACGACGAGCGTGCGTAGGCCTCGGCCGTAAAACGCCGCGCATTCGTCGAGGCTCGCGTACTTAATCGCCGACTTCGAACGCGGTGTGATCCGCTCGGGCATCAGCCCGTTGTCCGGATCGAGCACGACGACATCGGACCGGGTCGCGATCTGCATCGCGCGCTCGAGCCAGCCCGCGCGATAGGCTTCGCGCTCGGTCGCTGCGCGTCCGTCGTAGCTCAGCGGCTCGGGGAAGTAGGCCACGTTGGGCAGGATCGCGCGGCGCGCGTAGACGCCGACGTGTTTTTCGCCGGTCGCGTCGATGTCTCGGAAGCGCTGGTAAAGCCGGGGGTGACACTCGGAAAAACCTTGCCGATCGTCGCGGAGGTACGCGGTGTGCTTGCCGTCGTTATTGTGTGCTTCGTTGACCTCGTGCGGGTTGACGAGATACCAGATCAACGCGGTGCGGTCCGCGCCGCTCGCCGAGAGCGCATCGATGACCGCGAACTTCGAGAAGTCGCCGAGGTCGGGGACGTAGCGGTGCTGCATGGTTGAACCGTAGGACAGGCATTCCTGCCTGTCGCGAGCCCGTCACCATTGGAAACAGGCAAGCGTGCCCGTCACCCGTTGAACAGATCAGGCGATCGCGGCCGAAACGCCCAGCGCCGTGGCCATCGTCGTGCCGAGGTCGGCCGGCGATTTGGCGATGGCGCAGCCTGCGGCTTCGAGGGCTTCGAATTTGGACTCGGCCGTGCCTTCGCCGCCGGAGATGATCGCGCCGGCGTGTCCCATGCGTCGCCCGGGCGGTGCGGTGACACCGGCGATGAACGCCGCGACGGGCTTGTTGACGTGTTCTTTGATGTACTCTGCGGCGGCCTCTTCGTCCGTGCCGCCGATCTCGCCGATCATGACGATGCCGTCGGTCGCGTCGTCGTGGTTAAACATCTCGACGACGTCGATGAAGTTGAGTCCGCGGACCGGGTCGCCGCCGATGCCGACGCACGTCGTCTGCCCGAGTCCCTGTTGCCCGGTCTGCCAGACGGCTTCGTAGGTGAGCGTGCCCGAGCGGGAGACGATGCCGACGGCCTTGCCGAGCTTCGCTTCGCTGGCCGGGGTGTGGATGTAGCCGGGCATGATCCCGATCTTGCACTCGCCGGGCGTGATGATGCCGGGACAGTTGGGTCCGAGCAGCGTGGCGTCGGGGTAGTGCTTCAGGGCTTTCTTGACGCGCATCATGTCGAGCACGGGGATGTGCTCGGTGATGCAGACGATCATGGCGATGCCCGCGTCGGCGGCCTCCATGATGGCGTCGGCAGCGAACGGCGGGGGCACGAAGATCATCGTGGCGTTGGCGCCGGTTTCCTTGACCGCTTCGGAGACGGTGTTGAAGACGGGCAGGCCGTTTTCGTCTTTCAAGCCCCCCTTGCCGGGCGTGACCCCGCCGACGACCTGCGTGCCGTATTGCAGGCACTGGGTGGTGTGGAATTGGCCCGCCGAGCCGGTGATGCCCTGGCAGATCAGCTTGGTTTCTTTGTTAACGAGAATGCTCATAGGAGGGGTAGGATAACGGTTGCGGTGATGCGGGACAATCCGACACGTTTAATCTCGTATACGAAGCCCGCGGCGATCCGCCGCGAGGCCGTGCGCGGTATAGGTCGGCCGCACAGCGTTTCGCTGCGGGCTTCGGTGCCGGGTCGTTTTCTCATCGGTCGATGCGCTCAGAATCCCGGCGGGCGGTTGCCTTGCGGGGCGTCGAAGTCTTCGTCGTCATCGTCGTAGCCGTCATCGACCGGTGCGCCGCCGGGCAGCGTGCCGACCTCGACGCGGATGGTCGAGCGGATGCCGCCGCGCCCGCGCCAGTCCGTGATGATCGTCATCCAGCGGGGCCGCATCGCCTGATCAAGGTGCTCGGCGATCGCGTTGGTCACCGCCTCGTAAAAGATCCCCTCGTTGCGAAAATCCTGCAGGTACATCTTCAGCGACTTGAGCTCGACGCAGACCTTGTCGGGGATGTACTGCACAGTGACGACGCCGAAGTCCGGATGCCCCGTCTTCGGGCAGACGCTCGTGAACTCCTCGGCGACGTGTTCGATGACGTAGTCGCGCTGCGGGTTGGGGTTGTCGAAACACTCGAGGAGCGAAGGGTCGGGCATGAATCTATCCAATCCTGTCTCGGCCGAGATTCGGCTCGCTGGCAAGTCAATTCCACGGCCCGTATCCTACCGCACTATGCCGCATCCCATCAGCGAACAGACCATCCGCGAGGTCGCCAAGCTCGCGCGACTCAACCTCACCGACGACGAGGCTAAGCTCTTTTCCGCTCAGCTCGGCGACGTGCTCGGCGCGATCGATCAGCTCAAGCAGCTCGACGTAGAGAACGTCAAGCCCATGCCCCACGCCTACGACCAGTTCAACGTCTTCCGCGAAGACGCCGAAGCCACGGGCATGCCGATCGACGAAGCGCTCATGAACGCGCCGGACAAAGACGAGCCGTTCTTCAAAGTGCCCAAGGTGCTCGGCGACGGGGGCGGTGCGTAAGCATGGACCCGACCCAGACCACGCTCATCGAACTGCGCGACGCGATCGCGGCGAAGACGACCACCGCCGCCCAGGCCACCCGCGCCTACCTCGACCGCATCGAGCGGCTCAACCCAACGCTCAACAGCTACCGCGAGGTCATCGCCGACGACGCGCTCAAACGCGCCGCGCGCGTCGACGCCGGCGAGATCACCGGC
>JBMYUK010000349.1:0-3383 GCA_049605275.1 Phycisphaeraceae bacterium | reverse complement strand
AGGAAGAGCTTGTACGCAATGCTGGCCGGGAGCTCCAGTTGCTGCTGCTGGCGGTGGCGAACCAGAAGACGATGGTGCGACAGAAGGCCAAGCCGGTTTCGACCAACCCGATGGCGTTTCGTCCTGGGGGTGCTTCGTGAGTGAGCCGGTGCGACTGAGTCCGAAGCAGGTGGCCGACCGTTGGGGCGTGACTTCCTCGACGGTGGTGGACATGATCGATAGCGGGCGTTTACCGGCGATCAATCTGGCCAAGGCCGGGGGCAAGCGTCGGATTCTCCGGGTGCTGGTCTCGGATGTCGAGCAGGTGGAGCGTTCCTCGCGATGTGCCCCGGCGGCACCGCACCCCAAGCGTGCCAGGCAATACAGGATGAAACACCTCCATGCGTAACGCAGCGCGCACAACACGAACCGAACGGGGCTTGCCCCCGATCACTGATGCCCCCGGAATTGCCCCCGGAATTGCCCCCGGAAGGGTGGGCGGTGCTGGCTCCATGCCACCCGCTCACCTTCGGGCGGGGGTGGAGGAAGATGATGGTCTTGATGACCTCATGCCGCCGCCAGCGTGGGCCAAAGTAACTGATACCCCCGGAACTGACATCCCTCGCGGCCGTTGCACGGAGAGCCTGTGCCGAGATCGGGTGCACCCCTCGCGGTTCGGGTGGGCACTGTGCCTGCTCGCCGCATTCGCGGAGCGTGTTGGACGTAGCCGGGCTCATAACCCGGCGAATGCGGGTTCGACTCCCGCCTCCGCTATTTGAATGGTCGGGCCGGCACGGCCCGGCTCGCATTATCCCCAGGGCGTTGAGCCCGGAAAGGCAGCAGCATGCAGCAGATCAAGCAAGCAAACCGTAAGCCGGTCATCACCTTCACCGAGCACCAGCGCCAGCGTCTCCACGAGGCGGGCCTACGTGGCGAGAAAATCCGAGCCGCCCGCCGGCTGATCGAGCGGGGCGAGTTGGAGACGCCGTCGCGTCTGGATGTGGCGAGCGAGCGATTGCTCGATGACCTGATGCGGCAGGCCGCATGACGTGACTTGATCGGTATCCGGGCGGCTCACTTCAGTCGCTCGGATGCTTTGCGGGCCGCGCCGCTTAGGGGCCAGATGTCGCGGAGTTCTCCTGGCCCCGGTGCACCTGCGGGAGGTTGGCGGAAGCTGGCCGAACGCATTCTCAACTCACCCGGCCCTCGGAAGGGTGGCCGGCCATTAGATCAGGACCAACTAACTGGGTCCAAGTTATTCGCCAGTGAAACGGCGCGAGGTATCGCATGTCCAAAACGACAACAGCCTACTACCGGGTTTCGAGCCTGATGGAGAGCGACTGGACCGTGTTGCCCGACAAGGTTTTGGCCGACCCCGAGCTCGATGGCGGTCAGGAGATCGCCGAGCTTGCTGCCCTGCATTTTCACGAGCACAGAGACGGGTGGGAGTCGGGTTGGCCGTTGACATTTGAGGTTAAGGCCGATCATCTTGACGGCGTCGAGCGGTATGACATTGAGCGAGAAGCTCGGCCGGAGTTTACGGTGCGACCGGCAAAGACTGGGGGTGCGGCTTGAGATTTATCATCGACCTGATCGTGATCGCGCGTTATGCCTGGGCGGTCTGGCGCGACCAGCGCGTCGGACGTGACACCGGCGGCTCATTTACCGAGCCGGACACCCTTGCCACACCGGGGGGCTCCAGATGATCGCCGACGGCCCCAACCTGTTTACAACGCCCAGGCCTGCCCCCGCCGCCGAGCCTGAGCTAGGCCTGCCGGCGACGCCGCGCGAGTGCGAGCGATTACAAGGATTCCCCGACGACTACACCCTGATCCCCTACAAGGGCAAGCCTGCTGACAAATGTCCCGATGGTCCGCGATACAAATCATTGGGCAACAGCATGGCTCGAAACGCTATGCGGTGGCTTGGCTTGAGGATTCATGCGGTAGAGCAGGGGGTGTTGGTATGACCCTTCGACGCTGGCGGGCCTATGACCTGCCTTATCCCGAGCCTTTGGCCGAGGGTCTGACCGACGAGGAGGCGCAGCGGTTCCACGAGGCGGGCTTTTGGGTCGAGCCGATGCCGCGGGTCGGCGGCTACGAGACCGATCCCGAGGAAGTGCTTAACGCCCGCGCCCGTCGCGTGTACGAGCGACGCCTGCGGATCAATCAGCGATCGGGTCGCGATCGCATCGCCCGCCGCGAGCGGCGCGAGCAGGCGATGCAAGGGGGTGTGGCTTGACCGAGGCATCGATTGAAAACCTCAAGCGCACCGTGTACCGACACGTCTACGCGGGCTGGCTCAAGGGCCGGCGGATTAACGCGGTGAGCATCGAGGCGGAGATGTGCTTTCTCCGGATCAACCTCGCGTGCGATGGGCACGGCAACTTTCATGCCGACCCCGAGCTTGTCGCGATCGAAGCGTTTCCCCTGCGCCGATCGGTGACGCCGGAGCAGTGCAGTCAGTGGATTGATGAGCTTGCCCAATGCGGCCTGGTGAGCTTGTACGAAGCTGGCGGCGAAACCTATGGCCACATCACCGGCTTTGCCGGCATCCAGCCCGCGGGCAAGAACGGGCGGCGACACCGCCTGCACCCCGAGCCGCCGCCGCCCCAGGCCGATCCTAGGGAATCCAAGGGAATCCAGATTGATCCCGTGAATCCAAACGAGCAGAACGAGAACGAGAACGAGAATGAGAAGGAGAAAAAGAACGAGAACGAGAACGAGAAGGCTCGGAGCGCGCAGGCTGACGGCTGTGCGGGTTCGATGCCCGTGGCCGATTCGGTTTCTTTTTCTTTGCCGACTTCGGATTCGGGCTCGGCCAAGGCAGCTTCGGCCAAGGCCACGCAGCCACTGACACGCGAGAAGGCCAAGGCGCGGTGGGTGTCGCTGATCGTCCAGCAGCGGATGATCGGTCGGGTCAACGGCAGCACGCACCCCAAGGGCAGCCCCCAGCACGAGGCCGATCTGACCTCGATTAACCGCCTGTGGGATCGCGTGTGGCCCGAGGCGATCGACGATGGGGACGCCGACCAGGTCGGTCGGTTTAACACGCTGGTCACCATCACCAAGCACGCCAAGGGCAAGAACAAGCCCATGGCCTGGATGACCCAGCATATCAAGAAACAAATCGCCGAGGTGCCGGAATGAAAAGCAAGGGAAACCACAATCAAATGACCGACGCGCGATTGATAACGCTCGGCCAGACCGAGCCCGAGCAGCCGGTGCTGGATGTGCTGTACCAGCGTCGCGTCCACCGGGCCAAGCGGAGCAAACGTGCCGAGCTGGACCGACAGGCCGAGCGCGAGGCGATGGCCCGCCGGCAAGCGGCCTCGCGGCGTGAGCAGGCCGAGCAGGCGTTTGACGCGCTGCCCGCGGATGAGCAGCGCCGCCTGATGGATGCTC
>JBMYUK010000348.1:0-3390 GCA_049605275.1 Phycisphaeraceae bacterium | reverse complement strand
CCGCGCCGACGACGACTGGAAAACGGTCACCATCGACGGCGTCAAATACACCCGCGAGCTGAATACGATGCCCAACTGGGCCGGGTCGTGCTGGTACTACCTGCGCTATCTCGACAACGAAAACAAGGACGCGCTCGTCGGTCAGAAAGCGGAGCGATATTGGATGGGCTCGGATATTCATCCGAAATCAGAAATCCGAAATCAGAAATCGCTGCCCGGAACCGATCTCTACGTCGGCGGGGCCGAGCACGCGGTGCTGCACCTGCTCTACGCGCGGTTCTGGCACAAGTTCCTCTACGACATCGGCGTTTGCTCGACCCCCGAGCCCTTCGGCCGATACTTCGCGCAGGGCTACATCCAGGCCTACTGCTACCGCGACGAGCGCGGTATCCCCGTCGAAGCAAGCAAAGTCGTCAACCAGGACGGCAAGCCCGCCGCCGAGGTCCAAGGACTTAAAGGCCAGTCCTTTACATATAAAGGCCAACCCGTCTTCGAAGAATTCGGAAAGATGGGTAAATCACTCAAAAACGCCATCGGGCCCGATGCCATCTGCGAGGAATACGGCTGCGACACGCTCCGCCTCTACGAGATGTACATGGGCCCGCTCGATCAGTCCAAGGTCTGGAACACCGCGGACATCGTCGGCGTCCACCGCTTCCTCAACCGCCTCTGGCGCGTCGTTTTCAACGAAGACACCGGCGAACTCCGCGTGGTCGACACCCCGCCGACCGACGAACTCGACCGCAAGGTCCACGCCACGATCAAACGCGTCACCGAGGCGATGGAAGCCATGCAGTTCAACGTCGCCATCGCCGCGATGATCGAGCTCAACAACGAGTTGGTGAAACAAGACGCCCCGCCACGATCGGCCGTGCAAACACTGGTGCAGTTGCTCGGCCCGATCGCGCCGCACGTCGCCGAGGAACTTTGGTCCAAACTCGGCCACGACCGCTACCTCGCCGACGCCGACTGGCCCGCATACGACGAGACGAAATTGGTATCCGACACCATCGAGATGCCCGTCCAGGTCAACGGCAAGCTCCGCGCCAAGATCACGGTCCCCGCCGATGCGGACCAAGCCGCCATCGAAACGCTGGCCAAGGAAGACCACAACGTCCAGTCCCATCTCGACGGCAAGACCATCCGCAAGGTGATCGTGGTGCCAAAGAAGCTGATCAATATTGTGGTGGGTTGACAAGGCAGTGCAAACCACAGATGCACTCGGATAACACAGATCAAGGCAATTAACTTCAGAGCATACATAGGGCGACAGAGCAAACTCGATGACTTACTCTCTGGCCCTCTCTAAACGCTTTGGTGAACATGTCTAGTTGCCTTGATCTGTGTTATCCGTGTACATCTGTGGTTTCATAAATAGTTAAGATAAAACCTACATGATTCTCCTCATCGACAACTACGACAGCTTCACCTACAACCTCGTGCAACGCATCGGCGAGTTGATGGTGGCCAATGGGCAGGACGCCGACGCGCTGCCGATCAAGGTCGTCCGTAATGACAAGATCACCGTCGAAGAGGCGCTTGCGCTCGAGCCTTCGCGCGTCATCGTCTCGCCCGGGCCGTGCACGCCTAACGAGGCCGGCGTATCGATGGACATCATCGACGCGTTCGCCGGGAAGGTCCCGCTGCTGGGCGTCTGCCTCGGACATCAATCCATCGGCCAGCGATTCGGCATGATTGTCGAACGCAACGCCCGGCTGATGCACGGCAAGACCAGCCCCATCCACCACGACGGCAACGGCCTGTTCGCCGGGATGAGTAATCCCTTTATCGCCACGCGCTACCACTCGCTCATCGTCAACAAAGACAGCTTCAACTCAGACAAGTTCGAGGTCACCGCCTGGACCGACGAAGGCGAGATCATGGGCCTACGCAGCAAGCCCGGCGCATTCGAAGGCGACGCGCCGATGGAAGGCGTGCAGTTCCACCCCGAGAGCTTTATGACGACCCAAGGCCCGATCCTCTTTGCCAACTTCCTCGGCCTCCCGCGACCGACGATCGAGTCGCTGGTCTGAGGCCCTACTCTGCCGTGCCTTCCGCTTCGTGCCAGGCGTCCGCGTCGTTCGGGCTGTCGAGTTGCAAGCCGATGAATTGCGCCCGCCAGCGGTGGACTTCGCGGTCGATGGGGTGGGTGACGATCTCGAGGAAGCGCGTCGGAAGCGTGAGGCCGGCGACATCGACGTGTCCGGCGAGTTCGATGTCCGCGGTCGCGCCGCGCGTGCCGTCGAAGCCTTCGAGGCTGAAGCGCACGCGTCGGACGAGTCGGTCGTCGCGGCCGATGGCGACCTGCACGCGATCGACTTCCGAGTCGCCGAAGCCCGGGCGAACCTCGAGCAGGACTTGATCGCAGTCGACGCCGTCGACGACGTCCGGCTCGCTCATGACGGCGATCATCGTGGCCCGGCCGTCGCCGCCGCGACCGGCGCGTTGGGTGAAGTAAAACGGTGCGGTGAGAAACATGCGATACGCCTCGGCCACCATCGCGGCGGCCTGCTCCTGCCGCGCGCGGAGCGGCTCATCGCTCGTCGGCTCGCCGTTGTAGAGCACCGCCGCGCCGCCGGCGACCGGTTCGACAAAGGCCGACTCAGCCTCATCGCTAGCCAGCGATCGCGCCTCGGCGGGCCAGCGCACGCGTTTCACCCCCTCCGGTCCGTTGTGCACCTGATGCGTGCTCGGCCATGCGTTATCCGCGTAACGAATCGTCTCGACGCTCGCCTTGCGGAAACCGCGATCGACCAGGATCGGCTGAAAGACCCAGACGCGCCCGAGCCACTCGCCGTCGTATCCGACCTCGATCTCGCGGACACGCGCAAAGCGTTCGTCCCCGCCGTGCGCTTGGGCGGAGGCTTCGATCAGCGCGATCGCCGCCGGCTCCGACGCCGTCGCCTCGACCGACCCGGGCAGCGGATTGATGCAGCCCGCAGAGAGGACGAACCAAACGAATAAGCACGATCCGAGCAGGCTGTTCTTCATGCGGAATCCTATGCTCTGTGATCGCGCTCAAGCGAAGCGATCGGGCGGCTGCGGCGATGCATCGCATCGCGACGATGACTGAAGCGACTACTTTTCGTCGGGCAGGCGTATTAGATGGATCGCGCGGATGTCCATGAGCGCGGCTTTCTTGATTTCCTTGGGCATGATGGTTAGCTCGATTTCATCGGTGCTTCGTATCTCAACGACGCCGAGTTGCCGCCATTGGAAGTTTTGCCAGTGGCCGGTTTCCATCACTTCAAACGCCAGCATCGCCAAAACCGGGTTGATCTCATGAACCTGCTCGGCGGGTTTTTCTTCGCGCTTCGTGACGACGGCCGTCGCCGTGCTTCCTCCCTGGCCTTTGCCGCAGCCTTGTAGCACCGCCACATTGAACCGACC
>JBMYUK010000347.1:0-3417 GCA_049605275.1 Phycisphaeraceae bacterium | reverse complement strand
GCTGCTTTACGAGCGAGGCGTCCCCTGCAGTCCCAAATCTTATGCCCGCCGGGTCACCACTCTCAAGGTCTTCTTTGGCTGGCTCCACGAAAGCGGCGTCCTGCCCAATAACCCCGCCGACGCCGTGTACAACACCAGCGACAGCGCGAGCACCGGCGACGCGTGCGCCGCCAAACCCTCCGGCATCAAGTCGCTGGTCAGCGTCACATGCGCGTCAGTCATGAGTAGCGCCGAAGCCATGTACAACCCGAAAAACGGGAAGAACAAGCCGACATATACCCCGGTGATCGGCTGGCGAAACGCCGTCGTTACCACGATGAACCCGAGCACGGGAACGATCCAGAATCCGAAGAGAAACATGACGAACACGTTGTCCGAAAACTGCTCGATGACCTGCTGCACCGTTAGCAGCACAAACGCGAACAGCACGAGCGGCAGGAACACCTCGAAGAGCGGATTCTCCGCGACCACACGACCCGACGACACCGCCGTTTGATACACCGACAGAAAACCGATCCCTGCGATGACGATGCAGCCGCCGGCAACGCTGAGGCCCGATGCTGCGTCGTCGTCCCATCGCAGGCGCCGGCCGCCCTTACGCACGATACGACGCAGGCCGACGACCGACTGATACCAACTCGGCGTGCACAGGAACACCGTGAGGATCGCCATGCAGCCGGAGACAACCAGGGTAATCAGCAAAATCGCGAAGACAAAGCCCTGCTCCGGCCCCTTGAACGGGTCCTCCTCGAGGTACGAGGTGACGAGTTGACCGAACATCTCGTCGTTGGTGAGAAACGGATAGACACTGCCGACGAGGAAAATCTGTACGACCGCGTAGAAGCCGATGGCAAAGGTCTTGGAAAACGAGAGCGTTGATTCGTCGCGCCACTTGCGGTGGATCATCACGTACAGCGCGACCATGACAAAGCCCTGCACGAGCAGGCTGAAGACGAGCGGCGTGAACGTGAGGCCGAAGAAGGCGACGCTGCTGTATCGCGGGTCCTGGAGCGCACCCTGAACGATACCCGAGATCCCGTCGGGCAGGAGGTGTTGATTGACCATGCCGTAGAAGATCGGCCGAGCGGTGAGATACTCAAAGAACGTGAAGCCGAACTTGGACGCCTGCGGCAGCGCGAGGTAGAGCACGACGACCAGCCCCTGCGACAGCGTGCCGGCCTGCCAGGGCTTGTCGACGATGACCCCGGCCGCGAGCCCGGTGAGGTGATAGACGAGCGCCGAACTCAGAAAGACCAAATAAAACTGCAGCAGAATGCCGAACGACAACCCGCCCCGCCACGCGGCGTAAAAGACAAACGGCAGGGAGACCGCGAACATGAAGTACTCGCGGATGGGCAGGCCGAGCAATAGGCCGACGATCTTTGCGCTCGGGCTCATGGGCGTGAGACGTTGATAGTCGAGCAGGCGGAAGGTGCGCTCGCGCGCCATGCCGCCGGCGATCGAGCCCGTGCCCAGCACCATGAGGATCAGCCCCTGCATGAAGAGCAGCGGAAGGATCGCGTCGCGCGCCGCTTCCTGCGGGGTCACGCCGTCGGCTTTGATCGCGTTGCCCGCGACCACGACGTACAAAAACACCGACGCCACCGCCGTCACGATCCCCCAACTCACAAGCAACGGCAAACGCAAACGCGTCCGAAACCCGCGGACGACCATCGGATTATGCCACGGCAGCCAGGGGTTCAAGCGGACATCTCCATGTTCTCGAGGTTGAGCATGATGTCTTCGACGTTGTAACGCTTCTCGATAAACCGCGTGACCGACACGCCCCCGGCGATCAGATACGACAGCAGCCGCGCGAGTTCGTTGCGATCACCGTCGAAGGTCACGCTCACGGTTTGCCCGGCGTGTTCAACACCGACCACGCCCGGGCGATCGGACAGCATCGCCGCAGCGCTCGCCGCTTGATCCGGGCAGTCGATCTCGATCACGCGCTTGGGCTGCATGCGGGCGATGATGTCTTCGATCTCGCCGTTGACGATCAGTTGGCCTTGTCGCATGACGCCGATCGCGTCGCACATGTCCGCGAGTTCGGTGAGGATGTGCGACGAGACGAGGACGCTCGTGCCCTCGGCGGCGACCTCGCGGAGGATGCGTCTAAACTCGATCCGCGCGACCGGGTCTACCCCGCTCGCCGGCTCGTCCAGCAGCAACACCTTGGGCCGATGCAATAGCGTCTTCGCCAGTACGACCCGCTGCATCATGCCCCGCGACAGCGTCTTGCCCTTCGCCTCACGCTTCGCGAGCATGCCGACGCGATCGAGTTGTTCGTCGATGCGACGCCCCCGCTCCGATCGCTTCATAAAGTGCGACGCGGCGAACAGGTCGAGCATCTCCCACACCTTGAGATCGTCGTGCACCGGCGCGAGATCGGGCATGTAGCCGAGGATGCCGTGGACCCGATCGGGTTCTTCGGCGACGTCGAAGCCGCCGACCCGCACCTCGCCATAAGTCGGTTGCTGCAGCGTCGCGAGTACGCGGATCGTCGAGGACTTGCCCGCTCCGTTGGGCCCGATGAGCCCGAAGACCTGGCCGGCGGGGATGTCGAGCGAGAGATCGTGGACGGCGGTGAAGCCGTCGTAGTCCACTCGAAGATCGATCGTCTGAATCATCGCACGCACACTCTCGTATCGATGGATGATACGAGAGCGGTCTGCGTCGGGTTGCACCGTTTGTCTTGTTTTGTCGTGCCGAGTCGCGAATGCCGATCGCCGTCACGCGTCCGCTGTGGATAAGGGCTGGCAGACGCGATCGACCGCCTCGGCCACTCTCGCCAGCGACCCCATCAACTCGGACAGCACCGCGGGGGTGATCGACTGCGCCCCGTCGGTCATCGCGTGGCTCGGGTCCTGATGCGTCTCGATCGCCAAGCCGTCGCAACCGGCCGCGACCGCCGCGCGGGACATGTCGGGGACGAGGTAGGCGTGGCCCGTGCCGTGACTCGGATCGACGACGATCGGCAGGTGGCTGCGCCGCTTCAACTCGGGCACGGACGCGAGCGGAAGCGTGTTGCGCGTGTGGTCTTCGAACGTGCGGATGCCGCGCTCGCAGAGGATCACGTTCGGATTGCCCGCGGCGAGGATGTAATCGGCCGCCTGGAGGTACTCATCCATCGTCATCGACATGCCGCGCTTAAAGAGCACCGGCTTGCCCGATTCGCCGACCGCCTCGAGCAGCTTGAAGTTCTGCGCGTTGCGCGTGCCGATCTGCAGACAGTCGGCATACTTCGCGACAAGGTCGACGTCCGACGGCGTGAGCACCTCGGTCACGATCGGTAGGCCCGTAACCTCGCGAGCCTGCGCAAGCATCTTGAGCCCGTCTTCGCCGTGACCCTGAAACGCGTACGGGTTCGTCCGCGGCTTGAACGCCCCGCCGCGCAGCGCATGAGCACCCGCCGAC
>JBMYUK010000346.1:0-3421 GCA_049605275.1 Phycisphaeraceae bacterium | reverse complement strand
CCTGGTTGACGCCGTTCTGCCCGGTCGTCGCGTCGATCACCAGGAGTACCTCGTGCGGCGCCCCCGGAAGTTGTTTCTCAACCACTCTCCTGATCTTGCTCAATTGGTCCATCAGGTGCGACTGCGTGTGCAAGCGCCCGGCGGTATCAAGGATGAGGACATCGACGCCGCGGGCGATCGCGGCCTGGGTCGCGTCGAACGCGACCGCCGCCGGGTCGCCGCCTTGCTGGCCTTTGACGACTTCGACACCGAGCCGACCGGACCAGACCTCGAGCTGCTCGACGGCGGCGGCGCGGAACGTGTCGCACGCGCCGAGCAGGACGGATTTGCCTTCGTTTCGCAGTGCGCTGCAGATCTTCGCGATGCTGGTGGTCTTGCCGGCTCCGTTGATCCCGCAGACGAGGATGACGGTCGGCCCGCCGGAACCTTCATCAGCGAAGTTGAGGCTGCGATCTTCCGGGGGGAAGTAAGCGGCGAGCTGGTCTTTGAGCGCGGCCAGCGCCTCGTCGCCGCTGTTGATCTCCGAGCGCTCCCACCCGGCCTCGATGTCTTTGCGCAGCTCGATCGCGGTCTTAATCCCGACGTCCGCCTGGATCAGGGCCTTTTCGAGATCACGCAGCAGTTCTTTGGAGAGCGGCTTGCCGACGAGCAGCGAGCGTATCGCCGAACCAGTGCCCTCGGAGGTGCGGGACAGGCCTTTTTTGAGTTTGCCGAAGACGGCTTTGAATAGTGCCATGGTGGGGGATAGATTAGTGGCTGATCGCGGGAGGACAAGCCGTTTGCGACTCGTATCGGCCGGAGATGTCATGGATCGCTTGCAACGCTTCGCGCACAACGCCGGGCCGATCGCGACGCTGCAGTCGGTGATCGTCGTCGTCATCGTCGGGTTAGGCTTGACGAAAGACTTTCAGACCGGCGCGTGGATCGTCACGCTCCCGACGATCGTCGGCGTCTTTCTGTTCACGTTTCTCGTTCGCGGGTTTCTGATCGACCGTATGCAGCTCGTGCGCTGGGTGATGAACGTGTCGCTGCTCGTCGCGTTGCTTCTGATTTTCGGTGTCGGTGTCGGTTCGGGTGCGAACGCATCTGCTGGCGAGCGTGCGCTGTCGCTCGGCCTCTTGGCGCTGTACATGGGCAGTTTTTTCTGGATGTTTTCCGATCCGCAGGTGGCGCGGCACGGCTGATCGCTCGGGTCGTATCAAGGGTTTTGTTTCGCGTCTTCGAGCCAGGCGTCTGCGTTTGTGGGGGGTTCGTGGACGGGACGCTGGTCGTCTCCTGCGGCACCGTTCTCTTGGGGGGCTTCGATGATTCGGGCGAGTTTGTCGAGGACGCCGTTGATGAAGGGGGGGGATTGTTCGCTGCCGAATTGCTTGGCGAGTTCGACGGCTTCGTTGATGGCGACTTTGATCGGGGCGTGGCCGGAGGTCATCTCGTAGTAGGCGAGGCGGAGGATGGCGCGGTCCACGGGGGGTTGGCGGTGGGTCGGCCAATCGGGGGTAAAAGTGCTGGTTTTTTCGTCGGCCTCGGTGTGTTTGGCCCAGGCTTGCAGCGCGAGCTCGGCGGCTTTCGTGCGGGTGGGGAGCGAGTCGTGGTCTTCGTCGAGGTCTTCGGCAAGCTCGTCAGCCTCGGGCAGGACCGTCGGCGCGTGGCCGGGGTTGTGCTTGGGGCTGGTGAGGTCGAGTTGGTAGAGGACCTGCATCGCGAGGCGGCGGAGGTCGCGGCGGGAGGGGGTGTTTCCTGGGGTGGACATGTGGGTAGTTTAGTTTGAACCCGAGGCGGCGCTGCGCTCTGCCCCGGCTTGTGTTTAGTTTTCGCCGATCGCTTCGATGAGGTTGGCCATTTCGACGCCGGTCATCATGGCGGATCGGCCGGCGTTGCCGAGCTTGGCGCCCGCGCGGTGGATTGCCTGTTCGAGGGTATCGCAGGTGAGCACGCCGAAGACGCAGGGCACGCCGGTCTTGACGTTGACGTCTTTGATGCCCTTGGCGGTCTGCTCGACTACGGCGTCGTAGTGGTCGGTCTCGCCTTTGATCACGCAGCCGAGGCAGACGACCGCGGCGTATTCGCCGGTCTGGGCGAGGTTGAGCGCGGTGACGGGCAACTCGAACGCGCCGGGGACGTGTACGACGGTGAGGTTGTCGTCCTGGCCGCCGAGCATGTACCAGGTGTCGATGGCCGCTTCGAGCAGTCGATCGACGATGTACTCGTTGAATCGGCCACAGACGACGGCGATCTTGTGGTCGCCTGGGGTTAGCTTAGCTTGGATGGCGTTGGGCATCGCGTGTTCTGTCTATGGAGACAATCGGTGCAATATTAGCGAGGGCTCTTTTTCAGAGCTTAAGGTATTATTATCGTTAAATCGTTGAGAGTGACTTGCAGAAACGATATCGACTCATTACATTTTCGAATTGCGAAACATTCTCAATGTTTCCCCCGCCCCGATTTCTCGCTACAGACCCCGCCAAGGACCCCGCCATGATCGCTCGTTCGCATCGCCTGCCTCGTTCGCCTCGTACTTTCGCGTTTACCCTGATCGAACTGCTGGTGGTGATCAGCATCATCGCGCTCCTGATCGCGATCCTCCTGCCCGCCCTCGGAGCCGCCCGCATCTCGGCGAGGGACAGCCAGTCGCTGTCCAACGTCCGGCAGATCGGCGGCATCGCGATGGCCAACTACCTGGCCGACCGCAAGGATTTATTTCCGTGGCATAGTTCTCGAATTTCTGGTGGTAATCGCCCCCACAATTCCAAACCACGCTGGCCTGACTACCTCTACGATTACATCAACAATACTGAAGTGTTTAAGAATCCGCATCTGACCGCGGCGGATCAGGCCATATTAAACAAGCCATTTTGGCATCAATCGAGCACGGTCGATGCACACCAAGCCGGCTTGAACTGGAATCAAGACTATACGACCACTGCCACGTCGGGCATCGAGATCGAGTACTACGGCGGATATGGTTATAACTATCAGTATTTGGGTAACGCCCGCGGTGGCGTAGAGTTCCGGCGTAACGCCGCGACGGTCATGCAGACCTCGAATACCATCGTCTCAGGTGACACACTCGGTGTGGTCGATGCGAACGGCGACCCTACGGACGGGCATTATTCGCTCGACCCGCCGATCCGTTCAGCACGCGGCAGCCGAGACGGTGGAGGCGGTGCCAACGACCAGTACTACGGCGACAGCGGGCCGGATGCAGGCCGTGCCCTGCCCGGCGCCCGCGGCCACGACACCGGCGAGTTCGTCTTCGCGGACGGACACGCCGAGTCGATCGACCCCGATCTGCTCGATGACTTCGACGGCATTCGCACAGTGCGGGCAGCGAATCTTCATAGTGGAGCGAGGTCCTTTGTATCTTAAATCTTCTCTATATAGGTATGTCTCTCTCCTATCTTAATGTCTACGGCTACCAAAC
>JBMYUK010000345.1:0-3468 GCA_049605275.1 Phycisphaeraceae bacterium | reverse complement strand
GACCTGCTATGACCCGACTCTCTACCCTCGCCGCCTTGGCTGCACTCGCCGCGCTGACCACCGGACAGGCCCACGCCGCCGCCGCCAACGAATTTTCCAACGGCGGATTTGAGACCCCCGGCACGACCGCCACCTCGGACCCCGCGCCCGACGCGGAGAACTGGCTCGAGTCCGGCGGTGTCGGCTACTCGATCTCGAATGATGCACGCACCGGCTCGAACGCGCTGCTGCTCCAAGTGCCTGGCGGCTTGAACTCCAGCGTCGCCGTGCAGAACAGCGTCGAGCAAGGCGGCAACGCGCCGCTCGTCGCCGGCGACACCGGCGAGTTCAGCTTCTGGGCTAAGGGCGACGTCGGCACCACCGGCAACGTGCTCTTCGCCCTGCGATACCTCGACGGCGTCGGCAACATCCTCTTCGATTCGGGCAACCAGTTCTTCCAAGGCCAGATCAATCCCACCAGCTACACCGAGATCACCTACACGCCCGATCCCGTTCCCGTCGGCGCGGTCGCCGCGTTCGTCGAGTTCAGCCACGCCATCGGGCCCGTCGGACCGCAGCCCGGCGACGTGGTCTTCACCGAAGGCGCCGTCCTCATCGACGACGTGCAACTCACCACCGTCCCCGAGCCGACTTCGCTCGCACTCGTCGGCATGGGTGCCCTCGCCCTGATGCGACGCCGACGCGCCTAATCCCGTTCGCCCACTCATTTCCCTTTCGGCGCCGCCCCGCGTCGGGAGGGTTTTTCAAACGTTTTCTTTCTCATCCTCAACGGTCACGGCCATGCAACGACACACCTCCAAAGCCTTTACCCTGATCGAGCTTCTCGTGGTCATCTCGATCATCGCGCTGCTCATCGCGATCCTGCTGCCCGCTCTGGGTGCCGCACGCTCGTCGGCGCGAAGCACGCAGTGCCTCAGCCGCATGCGTAACCTCGGCATCGCGACGATGGCCTACGTCACCGAGAATAAGGGCCTGCTCCCGCCCGGCGACAACGGGCCCAACGGCGACGCGATGTTCGGCGGCGCGATCGGCGACGGCCGCTATTACACCGGCTACCTCGAAGATTACCTCGAAGTGTCCAACGACCAGCAGACGGATTTCTATCTCTGTCCCGACAGCACGCTCGAGCCCGGCACCAACGCCAGGCGCCTGTCATACAGCGCCAACGAAAACGCGCTGGTCATCCGACGCATCCAATTTCAAAAGCGACTGTCGGCGATCTCTCGCCCGTCCGAGGTCATCGCCATCGGCGACGCGGCGCAGAACGGCGGCAACGGCGACAGCGGCCCGACCTATAGCGGCCAGTGGATCATCGACATGGGCTTCCCGCCCGCGCCCGCCGACGCCGACGTGCCGGTGACTTTCGATGAGGCGCTCAACGTCGACGGCGTGACGACCAATGGCATGGTCATCCGTTTCCGTCATAATTCGGATACGACGGCGAACCACGTGTTCCTCGACGGCCACGCCGAGTCCAATCAGGGCGGCGTGCTGCTCGAACGAAACTTCGCGACCAATTACTAATCGCACCGCGTCGTTCGGTCATCAGAACAAGTGTAAAACGGATCGATAGAGGATGGCATCAGTCAGACAAATCGCGGACAAGGCCGGCGTCTCCATCGCCACCGTTTCGCGCGTGATCAACAATAGCCCGAAGGTCAGCGAGCAGGCCCGCCAGCGCGTGCTCAAGGTCATCAACGACCAGAACTACACGCCGCGCACCGGGCGGATCTCCGCGACCAACGTCGCCTACGTTTTCACCGACTCGATCACGCTCGGCTCGTCTTACGACGCGGGCATCCTCGCGGGCCTTAGCGCCGGGCTCGAATACAACGAGCTCGATCTCTTGGTGCTCAACGGCAAGTCGTGTCGGCAGGGCGGCGAGACGTTCTCGGATGTCTTCCGTCGCAAGAGCGTCTGCGGCGCGATCGTTCGCACGACATCGCTGTCGCAAAACCTCTGTCGCGCGATCCTCGACTCGGGGACGCCGACGGTCGTGCTCGGCGACCAGATCGAGGGCCACGAATCCGTCTGTCTCGACGTCGATTCGCGCGGCGCAACGCACGAGGCGATCGAACACCTGATCGAGCTCGGCCATCGGCGCATCGGCTTTGCCACCAACGTCGTCGACGACAAAGACCACGGCGACCGGTTCGGCGGCTATTGCGATGCGCTGGATCGGGCGGGCATCGAGTTGGACCCCAAGCTCACGTTCCGCGTGCCGGCGAATCGGCAGGGCGGGGCGATGCTCGCGCGTCGGCTGGATGCGCTGCCCGAGCATCCGACCGCGTTGTTCGTCGCCGACCCACCGACGTGCATGGGCCTCTTTACCGAGGCGCGTAAGCTCGGCATCCGGATCCCCGACGATCTATCGGTCGTCGGATTCGACGACTCGGAGTCGCGATTCGCCACGGCGCCGGAGATGTCGGCGGTGTGTCAAGACGCTCAACGCCTCGGCGAGGAGGCGATGCGCCGGCTCGTCGCGATGATGCCGGATCAGGCCGAGACCGAGCCCACGGAAGACAAGAATCTCCGCGCCTGGTTCGAGGTCCACGCCTCGACCGCGCCGTATTCGAAGCCATAGATCGACTTCTGAAAGACGCCTGTCTCAGGCAGATTGGACATGCCATGCGCTCTTCGGCGATTCGCCCCGCTTCGCTTATTGTCACGCTGCTGCTGCTCGCGATGGCGTCGCATGCCGGCGCGGCCGCGGTGCCGGTGGAGGTGAAGCGGACCGATGCGGGGTGGCAGCTACTCCGCGACGGCGAGCCGTACACGATCAAGGGCGCCGGCGGAGACCAGTACCTGCACTTGTTGGCGGCGTCGGGCGCAAACTCGATCCGCACCTGGGGCGCCGGGCCGAAGACCAAGGCCCTGCTCGACGAGGCGTATCGCTACGGCCTAACCGTGACCGTCGGCATCTGGCTCGGGCACGAGCGTCACGGCTTCGATTACAACGACTTGGATCAGGTCGCGAAGCAACTCGATCACGTCCGCGAGGTCGTGACGATGTATAAGGATCACCCGGCCGTGCTGGCGTGGGGCGTGGGCAACGAGATGGAGGGCTACGAGGCCGGGGACAACGCAGCGATCTGGTCGCACGTCGAGGCCTGCGCCGCGCTGATCAAACGACTCGACCCGCACCACCCGACGATGACCGTGATCGCGGAGGTCGGAGGCAAAAAAGTCGAAGCGATCCATCGGTTGTGCCCGTCGATCGACATCGTCGGTATCAACAGCTACGCCGGGGCGAAGTCGCTGCCGACGCGCTACCCCAAAGCCGGCGGGACCAAGCCGTACGTCGTCGCGGAGTTCGGTCCGCCCGGCGCTTGGGAAGTCGAGAAGACAAGCTACGGCGCGCCCGGCGAACTGACGAGCACGCAGAAGGGCCCGGTCTACCGCGCGGTGTACGAGGCGCTCGACGCGGATCGCGGCATGTGCCTGGGCAGCTACGCATTTTTGTGGGGC
>JBMYUK010000344.1:0-3472 GCA_049605275.1 Phycisphaeraceae bacterium | reverse complement strand
GACGACTGGGCGCTCACCGCGCTCGCGAAGGGCGAGGTCAACAGCTTCACCCCCCAGTACGCCCCGCTGCTCACGCCCGGCTACACCGTCGACAAGCTCCCCGAGTTCGAGTACCGACTCATCCGAAGCGTCTTCGACGACACCGCCACGCTGTACCACGAGTCGCGCATCGGACGCATGCGCGCGATCTTCGGCGACGACAGCCCCGCCGACCGAGGCTTCAACGCCGCGCAGTCCGCCGCCGCCTTCGGCATCGCGCCCGGCACCAGCTTCGACGACGCCGCCCGCGCCGCAGGCTTCCCCCGCGACACCGTCACCCGGCTCGACTCCAGAACCGAACTCGCCGCGCCCTTCCGCCTCGGCGTCTTCGACATCACCCCCTTCGCCGTCGGACGCGTCACCGCCTACGACAACGACTTTAGCCCCTTCAACGGCGGCAACGACGACCAGGCGCGCTTCTGGGGCGGTCTCGGCGTCCGCGCCTCCACACAGATCTCCAAGACCGACAACGCCGTCGCCTCGAGCCTCCTCGACGTCAACGGCATCCGACACATCATCGAGCCCGGTATCACGGTCGCCTACTACGACGGCACGATGAACAGCACCGACCTGCCCGTCTACGACCCCGAAGTCGAACGCCTCACCGAAGGCGGCGTCCTGCGCATCGGCGTCGTCAACACCTTCCAGACCAAACGCGGCAACCGCGCCCGACAACGATCCGTCGACTGGCTCACCCTACGCACCGACTTCGTCCTCGCCACCGAAGACGCGACCAACCCCGCGGCGCTCGGCCGATACGATCCGACCCGCCCCGAGTACACCCTCGGCGACGACCACTTCTACACCGAACTGCTCTGGGCCGTCACCGAAGCAACCGCCATCACCGGCGACCTCACCCACAACTTCGACCAGGGCTCGGTCGTGCAGTGGCGCCTCGGCATCGAAAACCAACACACCGACCGCCTCTCCAGCCTCGTCACCTACCGCGAAATCGATGTGCTCGACGCGCGCCTCCTCAGCTACGGCGCGGCCCTGCAACTCACCACCAAATACCGCGCCGGCGTCTTCCAGGTCATCGACTTCGGACAGGGCAACTCCCGCACACTCAACCTCTCCCTCGAACGCCGGCTGCCCCGCGCAACCCTTGGCATCGTCATCGGCTACGACGACATCGACGGCGAAGCCACCGCCAGCATCGTCCTCACCCCCGAAGGCATCAACCGAAGCCTCAACAGCGGGTTCTTCCGCTAACGATTCATCCGCTCAGGCTCATCCGACCTTCGATTCGCGACGATACAAAGTGTATACTTAGACTAGACATCTGGAGCCAACGTCATGCTCGCCTCGTTTGTTGATCTTCGCAAAAAATCCGCCGAGATCATCCGTGCGCTCCGACGCAACGAGCGCATCACGGTCTTGTACCGCGGCAAACCGACGGCCGTCATGCACCCCATCGATGAACCCGACGCGTCGCCTGTGAGCGCGCGCGATCACCAGGCCTTCGGCATCTGGCGGGACCACCCCGTACAGACCGATCCCGCGGAGCACGTCAGGCGAATCCGCAGGGGCCGATTCGATGCTCTTTGACACGGACGTCTTGATCTGGGTCCTGCGCGGCAACGCCAAGGCGGCCAAGGCCGTCGACGCGTGCCCCACGCGAGCGATCAGCGTCGTCTCGTACATGGAACTCCTCCAGGGCGCGCGCGATAAAGCGGAGATTCGAGCCATCAAGTCGTTTCTCGTTGACCTGAACTTCGAGCTCGTTCCCCTCAGTGAAAACACCGGGCACCGCGCTTCGATCTACATGGAGGAGTACGGCCTGTCGATCGCGATGAGCATGGCCGACGCCCTCATCGCCGCGACCGCGGTACAAGCCAACACGACCCTCATCACCGGCAACAGCAAGCACTACAAAGCGGTCAACGAATTAGAGATCAAACGATTCCGACCGTAACGCGTTCGCAATCCGTGTAATCGTTCGCCGCTCCGCGTCGTCCTTGGCTCCTGTTTCGTTGGACTTCACTCGGGATCGGCGATGCGACGCGACCGCTTTCAAACCTTAATGCTGCTCTCGAGCATGCTTGCCATGCTGCTCTCCATCGGTTGCAACGACGACACACAGCCCGACGCGGACACCGCCTCGGTCGATCCGCCGGCGACACCCGAGACGGCGTCGCAAGCGACTGCGGCAGCGACCGCCGAGCCCGACGGTAAGCCAACGACCGACCCGCCCCACGCCTTCGAAGTCGCCCCGCCGCCCGCGGGCTTGCCAAAGACATTCACCGACCGCGTGCTCGGCTACGAGAAGACGGACGTGCCGTTCGAGATGGTGCTCGTGCCTGGGGATGCGAGCCGCGAGATCGAGCCGTTTTACATCGGCAAGACAGAAGTATCGCGGGCGATGTTTCTGCGCTGGGCGTACGGCGACGACCTCGACGACCACGAAGCCTTCCATTCGCTTGTCGAGCAGGACCTTCGGCCGACGGTGATCTTCGGCGAACACCCCGCCGTGCATGTCGCTCGCGGCACGGTCGACTGGCTCGACTACCCCGCCCTCGGCATGTCCTGGCGGACCGCGCAGGCCTACTGCGGCTGGCTCAGCGAACAGACCGGAAAGACCTACCGCCTGCCCACCGACGACGAGTGGATGCACGCCTGCCGGCTCGCCGGCGGCCTGCCCGACGACCGCGAACAACTGCTCGCCCGTGCTCGACTCGCCGACAACGCGCCCTACGACCAATACGAATACTTCCGCCAGCCAAGACGCACGGACGAAGGCACGCCCGATCGCCTCGGGCTGGTCAACCTGCTCGGCAACGCGGCCGAGTGGGTCCAACCGACCGATGAGGCCAAGTGGGTCCGCGGCGGACACTTCAACCTCCCCGCCGACGAACTCACGCCAGATTGGCGCGGCGTCGAAGACCAGGACGTCTGGAACGCGCACTACCCCCAATTACCCGTCAGCCGATTCTGGTACCTCGATTATTTCCATACGGGCCTGCGGCTCGTCTGCGAGTTGAAGTCCGTGCCGACCGATTGAAGGGGGACAGGCATTCCAGCTTGTCGATAGGCGTAAGCCTAAGTTCGAATCGCGATTCGGCTTCGTCGAACGACAGTTAAGAATGCCTGTCCCCTTCCAGAAAAGACGCAAGCTGCGTTAGGAACAACTCGAAAAGTGATCCGTGCCATGCGCGGGCGGACGGCGGCGAGAGTTCGTCCGCCCGTGCCTGGCCCGGCGGCTACCGATTTCGTCAACGCCTCGTGCTTGTCGTGTAGGCGTTGAAGATCGATGCGACCGCCGACTGCGTGCAAGCGGTCACGGCTGCTTGGGTGCGCTGAGTCGTTCCCACGCGTTGCGTGTGTCGCGGAAGACCTGGTAGTCGATCTTAGGTTTCTTGATGGTGCCCTCGACGCGGATGCCGAGCAGTTCGTTGCGGAGCATGCGGATGAGGTCGTTGAAGGGGATGCCCTC
>JBMYUK010000343.1:0-3507 GCA_049605275.1 Phycisphaeraceae bacterium | reverse complement strand
TGCCTCGGCGAGGTCGGCACCGCGAAAGTAGGCGAAATCCAGCTGACATGTGCCAAAGCGGGTCCCGCGGCACATGGCGCCGCGCAGGATCGCGTGGCCCCACGGGTTGCCCTTGGTGTGCACCACGCAGGTCGTGCCCGTGTCGTCGATGCCGAGGAAGTGATGCCCCGACTGAGCCGACAGCATCGCGTCGATCGCGACCTGGAGCGAGCCGTCCGTCCCGTTTTTGTAACCCACGGGCATCGACAAGCCGCTGGCCATCTGCCGGTGCGTCTGGCTCTCGGTCGTCCGCGCACCGATCGCCGCCCAACTCACCAGGTCCGCGATGTACTGGGGCGTGATCGGCTCGAGAAACTCCGTCCCCGCCGGCAGGCCGATCTCATTGACCCGCATCAACACCTCGCGCGCGAGCCGGATGCCGCGATCCATGTCGAAGCTGCCGTCGAGGTGCGGGTCGTTGATCAACCCCTTCCACCCAAGCGTCGTCCGCGGCTTCTCGAAATAGACCCGCATCACGATGCAGAGCCGATCACGCAGCTCGTCGCGCAAGCGCTTAAGCCGCTCGGCATACTCGTACGCCGCGTCCACGTCGTGTATCGAGCACGGTCCGATCACCACGAGCAAGCGCGGATCCCGCCCCGCCAACACCGCCTTGACCTCCTCGCGCGACGCGATCACCGTCGCCTGCGCCGCCTCCGAGATCGGCACCTCTTCCGCGAGCTCGGCCGGGCCGATCAGCTTGGTCAGCGAAGCGACGTTCAGGTTGTGCGTCTGGGCGGGCTCGGGCACGGATCACCTGCGGGGTCAAAACAGCGTCGTCGGCCGACTCGCCACGGGTCACGCCGGGCTCGGGCCAAGCGGGAGATTGTACCGCCACCCCCCCCACTCAGCGAACCCCCGCCGATCGCTGGCACCCGCTCGAGCCTCTGGCTATAATGAACGATCCGCCGAGGAAGCTCGGCAACCACACGGGCCATTGGCGCAGTTGGCTAGCGCGCATCCTTGACATGGATGAGGTCACAGGTTCAAGTCCTGTATGGCCCACTTCGATACTCGCCCCGCTCGTTGAGCGGGGTTTTCTTTTTGGAGTGAAATACCTTGAGGCGAATCGCGTCGCTCGAAGAAGACGAGGTGATCGATGACGCGACGAAATGCTTGGATAGTCGGTGTTGTAGCGTGTCTGCTGGCTTGTGTTTCGGCGCTACAGGCGAGGGCGGGGCTTGATCCGGAGGCGGTGGTCCAGCAGACGGATGAGCGGATCGCGGCTATTTTCTCTGCCGAGGCGGGTAAGCCGCTGAAGCGAGCGAAGAAGCAGCCGCCGCTCGGCAAGGGGCGCGGGCCCTATGTCCGGGGATACTCGTTCTCGATCGTCGGTTTCGCGGCCAAGTGCTTGTACCTCGGCGAGCGGATCGATGAAGCGAACGCGGCGCTCGTTGAGAACGCGCAGTTCTACCTGGATCACCCCCTCACGATTATCGATCGCGACAGCATGCACTGGCACGCGGACGTGGTCATGCGACTGATCGAGATGTATGGCACGAAGGGCAGCGTGAAGCCGGGTCTGATCTCGCCCGCAACCGAGGCGAAGTGCCTCGAGCCGATCTGGATCTACGTCGATCGCTGCAGTTGGCCAAGCCTGTACGAATACGAAGCGTCGCAGACCTGGCAATCGCACTGCTCGGAGAACCACCACGCGATGCACTTCACCGTGTGCTGGCACTTCGCCAAGCTCGCGAAGGATCGGCCCGAGTATCGAGACCGGGTTTACCGACACGGCGGCACCGCGGCGGAACACTATGAAGCCTGGAGCGCTTACTTCCCGGTCTACTGTCTGGAGCGCGCCCGCAAGGGCATCTGCGTCGAGATGATGTCCGTGGGCTACAACGCGACAATGATGAAGGCGCTCTACAACTTCTACGACTTCGGTACTCCCGCGATCCGCGAAGCGGCGGGCAACCTCTTGGACCTCTATTTCGCCTACTGGGCGCAGGAGCAGATCAACGGCATGGTCGGCGGGGGCAAGTCGCGGGTCTACTTCGGCAAGGGGCTCAATCCGCGGGGCAGCCATTGCATGGCGTGGATTTACTTCGGCATCGGCGATCAGCCGAGGCTCAATGGGCACGACGTCAATCCTTATTTGAGTCGCTATCGCCCCCCGGCCGTGATCGCAGACATCGCGCTCGATCACGAAGGACGCGGCCGATACGAAGTCTTCCAACGCGTCCAAGGCCTGGGCGTACAGGGGCACACGTTCCCGAAGATGGACGCTCACGACCAACCTTCGAGCAAGCTCAACACCGACGGCGGCGGCATCCTCCGCTACACCTACTGCGATCCGTCCTTCATCATCGGCACGCCCATGCACGAGCCGCGGCCGCTCGATGACTGGATCGGCATCAGCTCGCAGAATCGCTGGCACGGCGTCGTCTTCCCCGGCGACGACGGCGCACGCATCATCCCCATCGCCCGGCCCAGAGACAGCTGGCGCGCCAAGAACGCGCAGTGGTCGGTGCAGGCCAAGGGCACGCTCGTCGCGCAGAAACTCAAGTCCCACAAGGGCGCCGCGGAGATGATCGTCTGGCTTTCAAAAGAAGGTCTGACCGAACCGATCGAGCGCGACGGCGTGATCTTCGTCGAGTCAGACGGCGCTTATGCCGCGGTACGCGTTGCCAAGGGCGGCTACCAGTGGGGCGACCCGACCTTTACCTCGAACACCGCGACCGGCCAGCGCAAGGTCCGCATCGGCCGGGTCGTGGTCCCGGATGATGCGTACGCCCCGGTGATCGTCGAGGTGATGTCGAAGCGGGACGCCGGCAGCTTGACTCGGTTTGCCAACCTTGTGCTCGCGAACAAACCGAGGATCGAAGACGGTGTGCTGTCTTACACCAGCGTGTATGGCGATCGACTGACATTCGATATCAAACAGAAGTCGACGCCGACGATCAACGGCAAGCCCATCGACTACGAGCCCAAGCGCGTCTACGACAGCCCTTTCTTGCAAGCCGACTACAACAGCGGCGTCGTCACGATCCGCAAAGGCGAGCGACAACGCGTGCTGGACTTTAATTTACGCTAGCGCTCCGCAGCACGAGATGGCGAGGCTGAATGGCACGGCGATCCGCTTGCATTCCGATCGGTTTGGAATGACGTGGTAGGCTTGCAGGAATGACGCGTGTTGACCGTTCGGACGACCCTCGGCTCGACCCGTTTCGATCGATGAAAGATCGCGACCTTCGCCGAGAGACGGGATTGTGTCTCGCGGAAGGCGAGCACCTGGTTCGGCGTGCGTTTGAGGCGGGGCTGGTGGTGCGGTCGGTGTTGGTCGTCGAGCAGAAGGCCGAGCGGGTTCGGGAGATGATCGTGCGAGCGGGGGTCGATGGCGTCGAGGTGTTGACGTGCACGAAAACGGTGATGGAGGAGGCGATTGGTTTCGAGCTTCACCAGGGGGTGATCGCGGCGGTGCGGCCGCCGGGTAATCGCGCGGATCTTGATGCGATGGACGAGGTT
>JBMYUK010000342.1:0-3508 GCA_049605275.1 Phycisphaeraceae bacterium | reverse complement strand
AGGCGTATCTTCTCTTGTCCGGCGTCCGTAGGCCGCCGGCTATTCGCCAGTCTACTTGGATACGCCGCGCGGCGCGTTGTCGGGCCTGATTGACGCTGTTACGCTTGCGAGCGCAAGAACCGCCTGCCTACGAGACCCGCTATGTTCCAGTCCGTCCAACCCGCGCCGCCCGATGCGATCCTCGGCCTCACCGAAGCGTTCAAGGCCGATGCCAACCCCGATAAGATCAACCTCGCCGTCGGCGTCTACAAAGACGAGCACGGCAACACCCCGACCCTCGCCGCCGTGACCGCTGCGGAAAAGTGGCTCGTCGACAACGAACCGACCAAAGCCTACCTGGGCATCGACGGCTCGCCGGGCTACGGCCGATCGACGCGCGAGCTGCTCTTCGGACCGGGCAGCGATCTCATCGACAACGGCAGGGCCGTTACCTTCCAATGTCCCGGCGGCACGGGCGCGCTGCGCATCGCGGGCGATTATCTCGCCGGCAATCACGCGGGCGCGACGCTCTGGCTCAGCGACCCCACCTGGGCCAATCATCACGCGATTTTTCAGGCCGCGGGTCTGCCGACGCAGACCTATGCCTACCTCGACGCCGAGGCCAACGCGCTCGACTTCGACGGCATGCTGTCGGCGCTCGACGGAGTCAAGCCCGGCGACGTCGTCCTGCTTCACGGCTGCTGCCACAACCCGACCGGCGTCGATCCGACGCTCGATCAGTGGCGACAGATCGCCGAGCGGCTACAGTCGATCGGTGCTATGCCGCTGATCGACTTCGCGTATCAGGGCTTTGCGGTCGATGTCGAGGCGGACGCCGCGGGCCTGCGCGAGGTGCTGAGGATCTGCGACGAGGCCTTGGTCTGTTCGAGCTACTCGAAAAACTTCGGGCTCTACCGCGAGCGCGTGGGCGCGCTGACCGCCGTGGCCGCAAACCGCACCCAAGCCGCCGCGGTGCAGAGCCAGGTCAAGGCGACGATCCGCCGCAACTACTCCAATCCACCGGCCCACGGCGCGCTGGTGGTCGAACGCATCCTCGACGACGCCAAACTCACCCAACAATGGCTCGATGAACTCGCAGACATGCGCAGCCGAATCAACGGCATGCGGTCTGACCTCCGCCAAGCGCTCGACCACCGCGGCGTCGTCTTGGGCGATCCCAATGCTTCCGACGGCGGCAACGGATTCATCGAACAACAAAACGGCATGTTCACGATGTCCGGCCTGAGCAAGGATCAGGTCAACGCCCTCAAGGCGGATCACGCGATCTACATCGTCGGCTCGGGCCGTATCAACGTCGCCGGCATCACCCCGAGCAATCTCGATCGGCTGTGCGACGCGATCGCGGCGGTCGTCGCCTGATCTTTTTTTCGCGAGCGACGCAACCTTTGCCGCGCGTTCGGCGTAGCAACGATGGATTCGATTTCTCTCCGGCGTGGTGCGTGCGATGGTTCAGTCAACTCGGCGGTGGCGGTTCGGTTTGCCGATGGTCGCGGCGGCGTCGCTGGCGTCGATCGTGCTCGCAGATTTTCTATTTTACGACGCGGTGATCGGTTGGACACTCGGCGGCTTCGTCGCGTGGTTGCTCGTGTTGCTGCTGCTGCGCAACGGCCGAGCCGTCTTGCGCGGCAAGGCGTGGGTCTGGGGCTGGGCGTTGACGCTGATGACGGCGGGGCTGTGCGTCTCGCTGGTGATCGAGCCGGGCACGATCGCGGTGGTGCTGTCGCTGATCTTGTTGAGCACGCTGGCGATGCTCGTGCACGGCTGGTCGCAGCGCTCGCTCGGGTGGCGGTGGCTGTGGCAGCTGGGCTGGTCGTGGCTCTTGGCGTTCGCTCGCCCGTTTCGCGATAGCCGATTGGCCAAGCGTTGGGCATCGCGAGCAAGGGCGGCGGGCAGCCGGGTCGCGCGGGCGGCGCGCTTGGCCTGGGCGGTCGCGGGCGTCGCGATCCCGCTGGTCTTGAGCCTGGTGTTTCTCGGGCTGTTCGCGCTCGCCAACCCGGTCGTCGCCGACTGGATGAGCCGGGGCACGGAACGGGTCGCCGATTTCTTTGCGAATGTCACGGATTATTTGACGTTCAGCAGGATCGTCTTGTGGTACTTCGCGGGCTTTTTGTGTTGGGGCCTGCTGCGGCATCGGCCCAAGCGTTCGAGTCGCATCGTTCGCTACGGCAGGAACCTCATCGCGAGCGTTGCGCCATCGGATCAAGGCGACCCCACCAACACGGACGCGACACATCCGATCCGACTCGCCGCCGACCAGAAGCGCGCTACGGGTCACGATGCCGAAAGAGAGCCCGACGGCATCGTGTTGGAAAAGGTTTCGCCGTCGGTATCTGACGAAACGTCGCGCGACGACCTCTGGTCGCTCCTCGCCGAGAAGTACACGAGTCTGGTGGTGCGGTGTCTGATCGCGATGAATGCGGTGTTCGCGTTGCAACTCGTGCTGGATAGCCGTTATCTCGTTCTCAATCTGCCGCTGCCCGAGGGGATGACCCACGCCGAGTACGCGCATCGCGGGGCGTATCCGCTGATCGCGACGGCGATCTTTGCCGCGACGCTGGTGCTCTTCGCCTTTCGCCCGGGCGGGATCGCGCAGCTCAGCCGGCTCGCGGTGTGGCTGGTCGTGATCTGGATCGCGCAGAACATCGTGCTCGTCGCGTCGGCGGCCTGGCGTCTGCAAGCCTACGTCGAGGTGTACACGCTGACACGGCTTCGCGTCGCGGCGGGCGTCTGGATGCTCATGGTGGCTGGCTGCCTGGTGCTCTTACTCTGGCGGATCGCTCGGTCGCGAGACAACCACTGGCTCACCGGGTGGTCGATGGGCTGGGGGATCGCGGTGCTATGGGTGTGCAGCTTCGTGCCGTTCGACCCGATGATCGCGCAGTACAACGTCCGCAACTCCGAAGAACTAGGCGGCACCGCCGGGCCGATCGACCTCGCTTACCTCGAACGCCTCGGCCCCGACGCGCTGCCCGCGGTGGTCTACCTCTTGGAGAATCTCTCCGATGAGGCGGCGGCGACCGCTTCGAGCTACGAACCCCAACTCCGCACGGTCTCGTACGAACCCGCCTATTTCGATAACGGCAGTCTCGGCACGAAGCTCGACGCCATGCGCAGCCGACTGCTCGACGACCTCAACGGCCAACTCGACGGCTGGCGCGGCTGGACGGCTCGGCGCGCGTGGCTCGAAGAAGAAGCCTGGCTGACCCCACCGGGCACGCAGGCCGATGCGCCGCGCTAGCGACCGCGCCGCTAGACCCGCTGCGGTACAATCGCCCGCCTTATGCAGCACGAAAACATCCCCGGCATCCTCGAAGAGATCCAGTCACGCATCGCCGCGATGCGCGATTCCATGCGTGTTGATGAAAACGCGAAGCAGCTCAAGGAACTTGAGGCCAAGATGGGCGAGCCCGGGTTCTGGGACAACCAGGACACGGCCAACGAGATCATCGGCGAACTCAAATCCATCAAAGCCCGCATCGATCCGGTGCAGGAGGCGGCCGGGAAAATC
>JBMYUK010000341.1:0-3511 GCA_049605275.1 Phycisphaeraceae bacterium | reverse complement strand
AACGTGCCGTTCACCACGCACGTGCCGCAGCTCCACTCGCTCGCGCAAGAGCCGCAGCCGCCCCACCGGCAGCGGTAGTCCGAGCCGCCGCCAAACTCGCCGCCGAAACCGAAGAGGCCGAGAAGCTGTACGAAACTTTCTCCAGGGCCTATGTCACTAACGACTTCAAAACGGTCGAGGAGCTTTACCTCGAAATGCGAAGCAAGACCCGCTATCTCAGCCGGGAGAAGAAGCTGGCCATCCGGCACATCGACCGCGCGATCCCCAACTACCGCCCGCGCTGGTGGCAGGGGACCAAGAAGCAGGAGAAAAACAGTTTCGAGGCAGAGATCTGGGGCCGCGACTTCTACGCCAACTACGTCCCGACGCGCGAGCTCGGGCTGCAGGCGGTCTTCCCTCAGGAAGAGTTCAACCCCAAGACCGGGCGGTGGGAAGTCGTCGACCTCATCATCCTCGTGACGTGGAAGCCGCTCATGGTCGACAGCCCCGAGAAGGCCAAGGGCAAGCTCGCCGAGATGCACGACTACACGCTCGGCGACATCGCCGAGGTCATCGTCTGGCACGAACTCGGCCACAACTACCTCACCGAAGCCCTCTCGACCCGAGACAACATCGAGCTCTACGACCGGTACGACGCGCTCTACTCCGCGCTGCACGAATACTTCGCCGATATGGCCGCGATCTATCACGGCACGCCGCGCGCCCGGAAGATGGCCATCCAATTCCGCCTCGAAGAGCTCGACTACTACACCATGGACTCTCCGCACTGCCGCGGGGCGCACGGCATCGGCGCGATCATCATCACCGACATGCTCATGAACCCGGAGATGTGGCCCAGCGTCCGCTTCCCCCCCGCCGTGCCCAAGCAGCAGGTCGAGCTCAACACGATCATCTACGTCTACGAGAACCTCCCCGCCATCTGGACCGCCGAGGAAGACATCCGTCTGCAGGAACTCGCCGAAGAATTCGTGATGAAACAAGGCGAACGCACGTTCAAAGCCAAAGGCGAAATCCCGCTGCAGAACCGGCTCAAATACAAGCTCATGATCGGCGAAGACCGCGAGAACCAGGTCAAGCGCGACGAATGGGTCGCCGAGAAACTCGAAGAACTCATCTCCGAGGGCCGAGCCGACAAACTCGCCAAGGGCCAAACCTACGAGCCGCCCACCCGCGACAAAGACCGCCGCCGCACCGACTTCCACGGCGGCTTCAAGCTCGTCGACGGCGAACTCGTCCGAGACGAAGACGACAGCCCGCCCCGCATCGAGGTGCCGTGGGACTTCTGACCCGCCGCTCGAGCATCACCAAGTGCAAGCAGCCGGCCCCGCCCGATCCTTATGCTACTGAGCATGGCGATGTAGCCACTGCGTCGCACGCGGTAGAAGAGCGTCCTTATGCCTGTAGAAGACTCGTCGCCCGCCGCTCGGGCTTGACGAGTAGCACGCCCCAACCCAAACGTCCGATCAGACCTCTTCGATCTGCTTGGTCTTCGCCGCGACGAGGCTGTCGACTTCGCTTTCGTTTTGTTTCAAAAGCTCTTGCACGTCGTCTTTGGCAGCCTTGATATCGTCTTCGCTCAGGCCCAGCGACTTATCGTTCTTGAGTTGATCGATGTGCTTGTTGGCATCGCGGCGGCTATTGCGGATCGCCACCTTCGCCTGCTCGCCCATCGCCTTGCACGAGCCGATCAGTTCTTTGCGCCGGTCACCGGACAGCGGCGGGATGGAGATGCGCACCTGCTTGCCGTCGGCCTGCGGATTCAGGCCCAGGCCCGCCTTCTCGATCCCCTTGATGATGTCCTGCACCGTGCCGGGATCGAACGGCTTGACCAGCAACTGGCTCGGCTCGGGGGCCTGCACCATCGCAAGACTGCGCAGCTCCGACTCGGTGCCGTACGCTTCGACCTTCACGAACTCGACCAGCGCCGGCGTCGCCCGCCCCGTCCGCACGCCCTTCAGTTCGCTCTTCAAATACTCCACAGCCTTGTGCATCTGGCCCTTGGCTTCTTTTTCAATCGCGTTGATGTCCATGGTTTGGTCTCTCGTCGGTTCGCGTAATTCGGCATGATATCGCGCGGACGGACCGACGGTTTGCCCCACGCAAAGGGACAGATGAATGAAGCCAACTCAAGGCAAGTTGAAACCACAGATCCACGTGGATACACGCAGATTCAAACCATGCCGGAAAACACTGCTGATGTGAGGTAGGACATGCCGATGCCATCTTTCATTGGCGGACTCTTGAGAATCTGCCGTGATAAAAACCTGATGGTGATTGATCGATATACCTTGTGCTCGAAAAGACGATAGACGGCAGTAAGTTGTTAAGCGACTCTAAGCATGCCGAACTCGGCATACTTACCATAAACCACATCGATGAGATTCGTATAGGTTTGAAAACGTAGTTCTTTCAGTGCACGGCCGCGTGTACCAGTCCACTGACAAAGAGAAATACGCCTCCCCATGCAACCGCGAGAAATCCAATTGAATCTTGATGATAGAAAATAAACGCAATCATCCCCCGCCCCCTTGCCTTATGTCTGCGTTCATCCGCGTGCATCTGTGGTTCCAAATGGCCTTGGCTCCGCGGCTTTTGCATGCTCTGCGGGCTTTTCAGATCTGAGTTGGCCTTGTCGAATAAGCCGCCTCATGGCGACCGCTAAACGCTCACCGTTGTCCCATGCTTCGCCCCGCCCACCACCGCCGCGATGTGCCCCGGCGTCTTCATGTCGAACACCACGATCGGGATCTTCCGCTCTCGACACATCGCAAACGCCGTCAGATCCATCACGGCCAGTTGCTTCTCGATCGCCTCGTCGAACGTCAGCGTCTCGTACCGCACCGCATCATCGAATCGGTTCGGGTCCTTGTCGTAGATGCCATCGACCTTCGTCGCCTTGAGCACCGCGTCCGCACCGATCTCCGCAGCTCGCAGCGCCGCCGCGCTATCGGTCGTGAAAAACGGATTACCCGTCCCGCCGACGAAGATCACCACCCGGCCCTTTTCAAGGTGCCGAATCGCTCGGCCACGGATGTAGTTCTCCGCCACGCTGCTGATCGCCAACGCACTCATCACCCGCGCGGGCTGACCCATGGACTCGAGCGCCTCTTTGAGCGCGAGCCCGTTGATCGACGTGCCGAGCATCCCCATGTAGTCCGTTGAAGCCTGGTTGAAGTCACTCGCCTTTGCCAGCGCCGCGCCGCGGATGATGTTCCCCCCGCCGCACACCACGGCCAACTGCGTGCCTTGACTCGCTGCGTCGTAAATCTCCTTCGCGATCAGATTCAGTTCTTTCGGGTCGATCCCAAGGCTGCCGGGCGCGCAGAACGCCTCGCCGGAGAGCTTGAGCAATACGCGTTCGAAATGAGGCCGAGCATCAGACATCGTGACTCCTTGGTTGCCGCGGATTCTACTTCAATCAACACACAGGAGCCCGCGGATTCGATCTAGGGCAACCGGGCGATGAAAAACCCATCACCGGTATACTGCCCGTTCTGCTTAAACAACCTTA
>JBMYUK010000340.1:0-3525 GCA_049605275.1 Phycisphaeraceae bacterium | reverse complement strand
CGTAAGGAAGCGGGCCAAACAACCAGCAAACCGATTCGGGCCCGCTCCCTCACGGTCGCGGCTCGTTCAAACGCCCAAACCCCACACCGCCATGCAAATCCAACTCCCCGACGGCAACCTCAAAGACATGCCCCCGAGCAGCACCGCCCACGACGTCGCGCTCACTATCGGCGAAGGCCTGGCCAACGCCGCCATCGGCGCGAAAGTCAACGGCCAACTCTACGACCTGCACCGCCCCCTCGATGCCCAAGCCGGGCCAGAGCGCAGCGCCGGCCCGGGTGAAGGTGCCTCGGACGACCCCATCCGCCTCGCCCTCGTCACCGCCCCGCGCCTCAACAAAAAAAACCTCCCCAAGTACCGCGACGACGAACACAAACAAGACGCCCTCTACCTGCTCCGGCACTCCGCCGCGCACGTCATGGCCGAGGCCATCGAACGCCTCTACCCCGACACCCAATTCGCCTACGGCCCGCCACTCGACAACGGCTTCTACTACGACCTCAAACTCGACACGCCCATCAGCTCGGACGATTTCGAAAAGATCGAAGACGAGATGCGCAAAATCGTCGAGGAGGACCGCCCGTTCACGCGCTATGAATTGGTGCCACAAGAAGGCACAAAAAAGCTCAAAGAAGAAGGCAACAAATACAAGATCGACAACGCCGAAAAGGCCATGGCAAACGGCGCGCACGCATTGTCTTGGTACGTCACCGGCGAAGTCAATCAATCCGAGATTCGAGATCCGAAATCCGAAATCGAAAACTGGGAAGACCTCTGCCAAGGCCCACACGTCGACCGCACCTCGCGCATCGCCGCCTTCAAAGTCATGTCCGTCGCAAGCTCGCACTGGCACGGCGATGTCAACTCCGATCGCTTCCAACGTGTCTACGGCACCGCGTTCTTCAGCCAAGAAGAACTCGATCAACACCTCGAAAACCTCGAAGAAGCCAAACGCCGAGACCACCGCGTCGTCGGCCAACGCATGGGTCTCTTCGCCATCGACGAGAAAGTCGGCCAGGGCCTGATCCTCTGGAAGCCCAAGGGCGCGGTCGTCCGCGACGAACTCCAGAAATTCATCGGCGGCTACCTCGAACAGCAGGGCTACAGTCAGGTCTTCACCCCGCACATCGGCAAGCTCGACCTCTACCGCACCTCCGGCCACTTCCCCTACTACCAGGACTCGCAGTTCCCGCCGCTGGTCGACAGCGACCTGATGAAGTCGCTGGCCAGCGAAGGCTGCTCGTGCGCCGACCTCTCCGCGCGCATGGAAAAGGGCGACATCGACGGCTACATGCTCAAGCCGATGAACTGCCCGCACCACATCCGCATCTACGCCAGCGACAAGCGCAGCTACCGCGATCTGCCCGTCCGCCTCGCCGAGTTCGGCACGGTCTATCGCTGGGAGCAATCGGGCGAGCTCGGCGGGATGACGCGCGTCCGCGGCTTTACCCAGGACGATGCGCACCTGTTCGTCACGCCCGACCAACTGGCCGAGGAAGTCATGGGCTGCATCGAGCTGGTGAAGATCATCTTCCGCACGCTGGGCATGGACGACTACCGGGTGCGCGTGGGCCTGCGCGACCCGGACTCGACCAAGTTCGTCGGCGACCCCGAAGACTGGGACCGAGCGGAAGCGGCGTGCATCGAGGCGGCGAAGTCCCTGGGCGTGCCCTTCAGCGAAGAGCCGGGCGAGGCCGCGTTCTACGGCCCGAAGATCGACTTCGTCGTCAAGGACGTCATCGGCCGAGAGTGGCAACTCGGCACGGTTCAGGTCGACTATCAACTGCCCCAACGCTTCGAGCTCGAGTACATCGGCAGCGACAACAAGGCCCACCGGCCGATCATGATCCATCGCGCGCCCTTCGGCTCGATGGAGCGATTCATCGGCGTCTTGATCGAGCACTTCAACGGCGCGTTCCCGCTGTGGCTGTCGCCCGAGCAGGTGCGCGTGCTGCCGGTGAGCGAGAAGTTCCTCGGCTACGCCGAGCAGGTTGAGAGCCGCTTAAAGCAAGAGCGCTTCCGCGTGTCCGTCGATAGCGGCAACGACCGGTTGGGCGGCAAGATTAAGTCGGCAGAAGAAGACAAGCTGCCCTACATGCTCGTCGTCGGCGGCAAGGACGCCGAGGCCAACACCGTCAGTGTCCGCCACCGCGATCAAGGCGACATGGGCGCAATCGATCTCGAAGCGTTCGTAACGAACCTGCTGCGCGAGCGCGACACGCAGGCGCTGTCTCCGATCGTCGAGACGATCGCTTAAGCGCATCGCCGCGTCGTCGGATCGTCCATTATCGTGTCGGTTGTCTTGTATCGAGAGGCTTGATCGTTATACTCCGCAACAGCAGCGCCGCTCCGAAACTGACAGGCGCTGTTTGGCTGGCCTGCCAATGTTTTTTAGGCGACACGGAACCTACGCATCATGTTTGAAGTCAGAGAGAGCCCGCTTCACGGGCGCGGTCTGTTCGCGACGCAGTTCATCCCCGAGGACACGGTCATCGGCTGGCTGAAGACGAAGAAGGCCAAGAAGAAAAAGCGCGACGGCCCGTACGTGCTGTGGATCGACGGCAAGAAGCCGGTGCGCGTCACCTGCGACCTGCGCTTTATCAATCACAGCAACACGCCCAACGCGGCGTACTACGACGACCTGTCGGTGATGGCCTTGCGCGACATCGAGCCCGGCGAAGAGATCCTTCACAACTACACCGGCGAGGCGATCGACACCGAGGGCCTGGAAGTCTGCTTCGACGACTCGACTGCCGCCGCGACGCCGTAATCGCGTCGGATTCGTTGCCGAAGGTGACAACCGCGCCCGCGATCATCACAATGCACGGATGGCCAAGCGACCTCGTTTCACACTCGGCGGCGTGACGATCCCCGCGGGTACCTCCGCGCAGGTCCGGCTGAAGGTTTCGGAGCGGTACACCGGCGACCCGATCACGCTGCCCGTGCACGTGGTGCGCGGCAAGAAGACCGGGCCGACGCTCTTTGTCTCCGCCGCGATCCACGGGGACGAGCTCAACGGCATGGGCGTGATCCACGATCTGATCTTCGGCGAGCCGATCGACCTCTTGTGCGGGACGCTGATCCTCTTGCCGGTCGTCAACATCTTCGGCTTCGAGACGCAGACGCGCTACATGCCCGACCGCCGGGACCTCAACCGCAGCTTCCCCGGCTCGCTGACGGGTAACCTCACGTCGCGGGTCGCGCGGGTCGTCTTCAACGAGGTGATCCGGCGCAGCGACTTCGGCATCGACCTGCACACCGCGGCCAGCGGCCGAACGAACTTCCCCAACGTGCGCGGCGACACGACCGACCCCGGCGTGCGTCGGATCGCGAATGCGTTCGGCTGCGAGCTGATCGTCAACGGCAAGGGGCCGGACGGCTCGCTGCGGCGCGAGGCGGTGAAGGCGGGCTGGGACAAGGCCAAGAACGCGTCGGCGGTCGCCGAGGCGGGCGCCGAGAAGGGCGCCGAGAAGGGCGGCGACAAGGGCGGGGAGCAGCAGGAAACCGAAACTGCAAAGGAGCTCG
>JBMYUK010000339.1:3302-3527 GCA_049605275.1 Phycisphaeraceae bacterium | reverse complement strand
GAACTGTTTCAGCCCGACCTTGTCCGTCCGCGTCACGATCGACACCCCCGCACGCTGCTCGTCGCGGATCGTCAGAAACACGGGCATCGGTGCGGCGATCGTCAACGCGGGCTCGTCGGGCCGACCCGTCAGCATCGACATCAGATACGCGAACGCCTCGGGCGATAGCTCCGCCTGAATCGGCTCGTCCTTCGGCGTCGCGAGCACGAAGCGATGGTCGCCGTA
>JBMYUK010000339.1:0-3292 GCA_049605275.1 Phycisphaeraceae bacterium | reverse complement strand
CTCGGCCCGCGGGTCGAAACGCAAAACGCTGCACCAGCCGAGGCGTTCCGTCCGCGTCCGTCGCGATCGTGCCCGTCATGTCCGCCTGCAACTCCAGCGTCTCGCCGAGCCAGAGCACCAACCGATATTCCTCGCCCATGAGCGCATCGGCCAACTCGATCGGCAACGCCGCGCTGAACACATCAAAACGCCGCGTCTTCTCGAGCGGATCGCTGATCGTCATCTCGACGGCCACGTCCTGCTCCGTCGGCCGGCTCGCATCGTCGACCGCAGACAGCATCGTCGACAGCTTCAACGACACCTTGTCCGCGATCGACTCGGACCCGCCGACGATCCGAAGGTCGTTGATCCCGAGCACCTCGCCGCGCGGATTCACCACCGCGAGGTTGTCGTCCGCCTCGAGCAAGAGCCCCGCCGTCGCCTCGGCCCAGTCGACCGCCTTATCCACGACCGGCAGGCGCATCTCGAACCGCTTCAGCGTCGCGCCCGTGTCTTCCAGGAGCTTCAAACCCGACTTCGGAAACAGCGCCGCGAACCCGGGTTGGCCGAGTGCGAGACGGGCCGACGAATCCGGCGAGGCGATGAGCGTGCCGTCTTCGGTGCGCTGCTCGAGGTTGACTTGGAGGTTCGGCGTATCGATCGTGAGGCTGGATCGAAGCCGATCGATCGTACCATCCACATCGGCGCGAGCGAACAGCTGACCCTCACCAAGGATCGCCGCCAACCGACCCGGCGCGAGCCGAGCGATCAACCCGCTCAACGCCTCGTCTACCGTGCGCGTCGGCAGCGTGTCGACAACCAATTTGACCTGATACGCGGCATCCCCCGCCTGCAGCACGCCGTCGGGATCGAAGAGATTGAGTACCGCGCCACTCAACGCCACGACGCCGCGGTTCGTGCCCTGTTCAAGCTCGGCACTGACACCGAGCGTGATGTCGCGCAGGTCCGAGACGATCAACGCGTCCTGCTCGAGCGTCAGTACGATCGGCTCGGCGTCCGCCGGGCGATACTCGATCCGCGCGTCTTCGACGAAGAGCGTCCCCGAGAGATCCGGCGGCAAGCCGAACGGCTCGGTCGGCTTCGTCGGGTCGACCGCCGGTTTCGACCGGGCATCCGCGTCGCGCTCCGACGGCGGCTGGTAGACCCCCTCGACCCCGCTCAGCCAGACCTCGCCGATGCCCATGCGCCCGCGCACCAGCGGCCAGAGCCGAACGTCGCGCGCCGCGATCGACGCCGCCTCGATCGATAAGCCCGCGGAAGAATCGTCGTACACCACGCCGCTCGCCGACTGCCCGCCGAACCAACGCAACTCGAGGTCGTCCACGCTCAGCTCGCCCGGCAAGCGAGCGCTCACCATCGACACGAGCCAGCGCGTGCCCGGCCCCGTACTCAGTAGCATCGGCGCCAGCGCGATCAGCACCCCGAGCACCAGCACCAACGCGACCGCGCATTTCAAAAGTGGCTTGCGTCGCTTGCCCGTCGAAGGCTTCGGATCGAGGTCGTAGCCGCCTCCGCTGGCGCGGTGGTCCGCGCGCTGAAGGGGTTCGCTGGCGTCGTCGTGCTGAGCCGAGGGATCGGGCATGCTCGCATCCTACCCTTGCGTTGCCAAACGGTTCACCACCTAAGACGCCGAACCGCGGCTGTCTATTCCGCCCCGGCCCGCGCGACCGCCAGACGACCGGCTCAGAGCAGTTCCGCGGCGATCGAGGCCAGGGCGCTGCGCTCGCTGCGGGCGAGGGTGATGTGCCCGGCGATCGGCTGGCCCTTGAGCCGTTCAATCATGTAAGCCAGCCCGTTGCTCGACGCGTCGAGGTATGGGTTGTCGATCTGGGCGATGTCGCCGGTGAGGACGATCTTCGTGCCCTCGCCGACGCGCGAGACGATGGTCTTGACTTCGTGGGGCGTGAGGTTTTGCGCCTCGTCGATGATGAGGAACTGGTGCGGGATCGATCGGCCGCGGATGTAGGTCAAGGGCTCGAGCACGAGTTGGCCGGTGTCCATCATCTGGTTGACGCGCTGCTCGACGGGCTTGGAGTCGGCGTGCTGAGCGTCGGCGCCGCGGGTCGACATGAGGTAGCCGAGGTTGTCGAAGATCGGCTGCATCCAGGCAGATAGCTTTTCATCCTTATCGCCGGGCAAAAAGCCGATGTCCCGACCCATCGGCATGATCGGCCGCGCGACCAACAGCTTGTCGTAGCGCTGTTCGCCGAAGACCTTGGCCATCCCCGCCGCCAGCGCCAGCAGCGTCTTGCCCGACCCGGCCATGCCCAGCAGTGTGACCAGTTTAATCTCGTCGTCGAGCAGCAGATCCATCGCCATGGTCTGCTGCACGTTGCGGGCGATGATGCCGTAGACCGGCTTGCGCGGGCCCTGCACGGGGATGAGGTGATCGGTGTCCGCCAATCGCCGGGCCAGGCCGGTGTGCGACTCGTCGAACTGATCGCGGAGCTGGACGAACTCGTTGGCGTAGACCTCGGCCTCGCCGACGCTGCCGTCTTCGTACTCGACCTTGAGGTGCTCGGCGATCGCGTCGATCTCGAGCTGCTTCTCTTCATAAAGCTGATTGATGACCTCGTTGGGAACGTCGAGCGTCTTGTATCCGCCGTAGAGCTGATCGATGTCGACCTTGCCGGCCTCGAAGTCTTCGGTCGTGATACCCAGCGCATCCGACTTCAGCCGAACGTTGATGTCCTTGGTGATCATCACCGTCGTGAGCCCGCTTTGCATCAGCGACCACGCCACGCCGATGATCCGGTTGTCCGGCGTGTCCTCCATGAACCAATCGGGCCGTTCCTTGCACGACGACAAGTCCGCGAACTCGACCTTGACCAATCCGCCGTGCCCGTTCCAGCGCACGCCCTCGGCCAGGGTGCCCTTCGCGCGCAGCTTATCGAGCTGACGGATCACCTCGCGCGAGGATCGGCCGGTGTCGTCGTTGTTCTTCTTGAACTTGTCCAGCTCGCCGAGCACGGTGAAGGGGATGACGACGATGTTGTCGTCGAACATGTACAGCGAGTTGGGGTTGTGCAGGAGCACGTTCGTGTCGAGGACGAAGTGCTTGATTTTCGACGCGGCCTCGGGCGGGGCCGAATCGTTGGAAGCGGCGGCGGGCGCGGCCTCGAAGGGGGCGGTCGTGGAAGGTCCGTTCGGGAAGGCGGTTTTGCCCATCCAGCAGCTCTCCTGATGTTCGCGGGCCAAACCCGCTCTCCTCGCCGAGGCCCCGCAGCGTCCTGCTGTCGTCCGGCCTCGACCTCTGAATACTCTATCGACCAACGCGACGCTCGGCCCGAAA
>JBMYUK010000338.1:0-3534 GCA_049605275.1 Phycisphaeraceae bacterium | reverse complement strand
GCCATGACCGATGCCTGCAGGTGGCCCGTGTGCCCGACCATGTCGCCGTTGGCGTAGTTCAGGCGTGCGTGGCGGTACTGCCCGGTCTCGAGCTCGGCGATGAGCGCGTCGGTGAAGGCTCGCTGCCTCGGGGCGGCTTGTCCCTCGGGCTCGACGACGCTGAAAAAATCGCAGTAATGACACTTGTGAAAGCAAAAAGGCAGGTGCAGGTAGAGCGCATCGACGCGGGTGTCGCTGGAGAGCGGGGGGTCGGACGCCGCCTGCGGCTTCGCAGCGGCGTCTTGCCGGTTCTGGATCGGTGGGGTACACTTGCTGGGCAAAATGTAGTTTTTCTGCAAACTTCTCTTTTAAGGCGGGCCGAGGGTCAACGATGGCGAATTTAGCTCTGGCGATGTTTAAGTCCGACGGCACGCGGCGGGACTTCCCGCTGGCCAAGGACCGCATTGTCATCGGGCGGAAGGTCAACTGCGACCTTCGGATTCCCCTGACCGCCGTGTCCCGTCAGCACTGCGAGATCACGATCGACGACGGCCGGGTCCACGTCAAGGACCTCGGCTCGAGCAACGGGACCTACCACAATAGCGTGCGGGTGCAGGACGCGCACCTCGCAGCCGGCGACGAGCTGGTGGTCGGTCCGGTGGTCTTCACGCTCATCGTGGACGGCCAGCCCGCGGACATCAAGCCGGTCAAGACGATCGTCAAGAACGACAGCTCGGGTGCTCAGGCCGCGATCGCGCAGACGACTTCGAGCAACGGCGCTGCGGCTGCCGAGGCACCGGCCGCCGAGCTGATCGAGGACGATGACGACGTCGAGATCACGCGGCTGATGGGCGACGACGACGAAGCCGAGGGCTCGTCGATCGAACTCGACGACGACCCGATCACCGCGCTCGAGTCGCTGGCGAATTCGGGCGATGACTCGGACGAGTTCGACGACATCGAGTTCTTCCTCGACGACGACGACGAGCGCTGAGTCAATCGATTGGTTTTTTGAGTGGGATCGTTGCCTGACCGCGCGGGGCTGTGCCGTGCGTTCGCTCGCGGTCGGGCGTCGCCCGGTGGGTGTTCGGATCGAGATGCGTGAGGGCAATCGCGCGGGATCAGCTCGCGGTTTCGGCTTCGTCGCTGGTGGCTTTGGCCGCGGGGGTCTTCGGCGCGGTGTTCTTGGTCGGCACCTGGATGCGCGTGCCGCACTGTCGGCAGCGCACGTTCTTGCCGCGGGCCGTGATCGGCACCGCGAGGAGGGTGCGGCAGCGCAGGTTCGGGCATAGCAGGCGGATCGCGGAGTTGGCCATGACGGGTCCGAAGCGTGATTGCTTTCTTTGCTATCGATCGGATCGCGGGGCGACTTCACCGCTCTTCGCTCGGTGCGTCGGGCGTTGGCCTTGCTTATCGGTCGTTTCGAATCCGTTGATGACTCGATCACGCGGGGCGATCGGGCCGATATCATCCCCACGCGCGCGTAGGCATTCGATTTCGTGAGACCGCACCGATGACTTGGGAAAGCTGGGTGATGCTGGGCCTGTTGGCGATGATGGCGATCACCATCTTGCGGGGGGTCGCGGGCGCGGACACGGTGCTGCTGGGTGGGTTGTCGCTGGCGATGGGCATCGGCGCGTTGAGCGAGGCGTTGGGGCTGAACTCGGCCGACGCGCGCTTCCCGGGGACGGTCGAAGCGGTCGCGGGGTTTGGCTCGAAGGCGGTCGTGACGATCGGGGTCTTGTTCGTGATCGCCGAGGGCCTGCGGCAGACGGGCGCGATGGCGATGGTGACTCGGCCGCTCCTGGGTCAGCCGAAGACGCTGGCGGTCGCGCAGACGCGGCTGATGCTGCCGGTCGCGGGGTTGAGCGCGTTTCTGAACAATACGCCGATCGTGGCGATGCTTATGCCGATCGTCACCGACTGGTGCCGACGCACGGGCATCAGCCCGAGCAAGCTGTTCATCCCGCTCAGTTACGCCGCGATCATGGGCGGGTCGTGTTCGTTGATCGGCACGGCCACGAACGTCTTCGTCGCCGCGGAGTATGGCGCAGCACTCGACGCGGGACAGGTCAAAGGTGCGCCGCTGGCGATGTTCTCGATCACGTACGTCGGCCTTCCCGCTGCGCTCGTCGGCATCGGCTATATCCTGCTCACCTCGCGCTGGCTGTTACCGAACCACGGCGACGCGTCGGACAACCGCGACGCCAGGCAGTACACCTTCGAGATGCTCGTCGATCCCGACAGCCCGATCGACGGTAAGTCGATCGAGGAGGCCGGGCTGCGAAACCTGCCGGGCGGGTATCTGATCGGCATCGAGCGCGACGGCGAGCGGCGCGTCGCCGTTGCGCCCCAGACCACGCTGCACCGCGGCGACGTTCTGATCTTCGCGGGCGAACTCGACTCGATGCTCGAGCTCACCGAGACCAAGGGCCTGAGCCGGGCGACGCGCGACCAGGCGCAGAAGCTGCCGCCGAACCTCGAGCTGATCGAGGCGGTGCTCAGCGACCGCAGCCCCCTGGTCGGCAAGAGCGTGCGCGAGGGCGGCTTCCGCTCGGTGTACAACGCCGTGGTCATCGCGGTCCACCGCGGCGGCGAGCGGCTGGACGCGAAGATCGGCGAGATCGTCCTGCGGGCCGGCGATACGCTCTTACTCGAAGCCGATCGGCAGTTCGTGACGCGTCATCGCAATCGCCAGGACTTTTACTATCTCAACGCGCTGGGCGCGGCCGAGCGCTATCGAAGTAACAAGGCCGCGATCGCGCTGGTCGTGCTCGCGGCCGTGGTCGCGCTGGCGACGACGCAGGTCATGGACCTGGTCACCGCGGCGCTGTTGGGCGCGGGCGTCATGGTCGTGACCGGCTGCTGCTCGACGTACGAAGCCCGGCAGTCGATCAACTGGCGCGTGCTCATCATGATGGGCTCGGCCATCGGCTTCGGCCAGGCGATGTACACCACCGGCGTCGCGACCGAGGCCGCCACCGCGCTCATCGGACTCATGCCCGACGGCCAACCGATCTACTCGCTCGCCGCGGTCTACCTCGTCGCGATGGTGTTGACCTCGATCATCGGCCCGGTGCCGACGGCCGGCCTGCTGTTTCCCGTCCTCATCGCGGTCGCCGGGCCGGGGGGGCTCGACTGCGACTTCACGCCCTTCGCCGTGACGCTCATGATGACCGCCGCCGCGAGCTTCGCCTCGCCCAGCGCGTACCAGACCAACCTCATGGTCGCGAACGCCGGTGGCTACCGCCCGATCGATTTCCTTCGCATGGGACTGCCGCTGAATCTGTTGGTGATGGCGACGACGCTGTTGATCACGCCTCGGGTTTGGCCGTTTTATTGATCGCCTTCGATCGCTCGGCTTGCGCTGCTCGGCGGTTGGCGGTCGGGCGAGAGCTTGGGGTTGTGATCGGCTTCGGGCGGCAGGCGGCGGGGGTCGGTCGGTCGCGTGTCGCTGCCGCCGGCGAGTTTGATCGAGACCCTGCGAAACGCCGGGCCCTTGTGCCGCGTGATGAGTTCTTTTTCCAGCCCGCTTCGCAGCAGGCGATCGATCTC
>JBMYUK010000337.1:0-3539 GCA_049605275.1 Phycisphaeraceae bacterium | reverse complement strand
GCGACCTGGGCTTAGCTCATCCAAGTCTCTTGATCCCAAGACGCATCGGCAACTTTTACGGTTCGCCATGACCGAGCGTAACCGAACATGGTACAACTTGGAACGATCGATTAAGCCTGCGAATGCTTGCCCCAAAACCCAACACCCAACCCCGCCCCCATGGACCTTCACACGCTCATCCGTGACATCGCCGATTACCCGAAGCCGGGGATCGTGTTCAAGGACATCTCGCCGCTCTTGAAGAACCCGGCGGGCCTGGCGATGGCGGTCGAGCGGATGGCGAACCCGTATCGGGGCAAGGGGGTCGAGTTAGTATGCGGGGCCGAGTCGCGCGGGTTCATCTTCGGCACGGCGATCGCCCAGGCGCTCTCGGCCGGTTTTATTCCGATCCGCAAGCCCGGCAAGCTGCCCTACGACACGCACGCGATGTCCTACGACCTCGAGTACGGCAAGGACCAGCTCGAGATCCACACCGACGCGGTGGCGCAGGGCCAGAAGGTACTCATGGTCGACGACCTCCTTGCGACGGGCGGGACGATGGAGGCGTGCTGCGAGTTGGTGAAGAAGATGGGCGGGGAGATCGTGGGGGTGACGGTGTTGATCGAGCTGTCGTTTTTGGAAGGCCGAGCGAAGCTGGACCGGTTCGGTCAGGCGCACGCGGTGCTGACGTATTGAGGTTGATTGATAATTGATGATCGATGATTGATAATCGCGTCGGCCAGAGGCGTTCGATCAGCGGGACGGTTATCCATTAGCAACCATCAATCCTCAATCACCACCTATTGGGATCGATCGAAGTGGCCTTTGCAGTCGCTGTACTTTCTGCTGCCGCTGTTGGTGATCTACGAGATCGGGGCGGTGTCGCTGTTGACCGAGACGCAGCTGACGGCCACGCGGATGCTCGGCCAGTTCTTCGCGCTGTTCGGGGCGACGGGTGTGCATCTGCCGGCGATCGCGGTGGTCGGTGCGCTGCTGGGTATGCATCTGGCTCGGCGGCGCGACCCCTGGTCGCCGGAGCTGAAGCTGTACCCGGTGATGTGGGTGGAGTCGTTCGTGTTGGCGGTGCCGCTGTTCGTGTTGATGACGGTGCTGCTGCGCGAGCCGATGCCGGCGGCGTCCTTGTCGTCGGTGGATTGGGGGCTTTGGCGTCGGGACATGGTGATCGCGATCGGTGCGGGGGTGTACGAGGAGCTGTTGTTTCGGCTGGTGGCGATCGCGGCGATTCATGCGGTGACGCGGGATCTGCTCTCGCTGCCGGAGGAGGTGTGCGTGATCCTGGCGGTTTCGCTGAGTTCGCTGGGGTTCGCAGGGCTGCATTTCATGGGCGATGTCAACCCGTTCACGATGACGAAGATGCTGTTTTATACGGTCGCGGGGGTGTACTTCGCGGCGATCTATCTGTCGCGGGGGTTTGGGATCGTCGTGGCGGTGCACGCGTTGTACGACGTGTTGGTGTTCACGAAGCTGGCGATGGCGCGGTAGGGCTGGGCCGGGTCTGATAAACTGTCGAGCCTGATCGAATGAACCCTCACCCCTGTTTTCTGGGAAGGAAACGAAAGATGACCCGCCCCCGCACCATCGTGATCTGCCTGCTCGCTGCGTTTGTCCTTGGCTTCGGTTTCGCGGGGCTGGGTGTCCAGCGGCTTCAGGCGCAGAATGAATCGAAGGCGGCCCGCACCGCCGTGGCCGTCGTGAACGTCGCCGAATTGATCGCCAAGAGTCAGAAGAACAAGGACTTCCAGGCCGAGGTGCAGAAAAAGCAGGTCTCGCTTCGTCAAGAGCAGAAGGACCGCGAAACGAAGATCAACCAGATGCGTACCGACCTGGACCTAATCGACAACGCTCAGAAGCGCAGCGACAAAGAACGCGAGATCACCAAGGCGCTCTACGAGTTCCAGGCGTGGCAGAACATCGAGCAGCAGAACCTCTTGCGCGAGCAGCGTATGTTCCTCATCGAGCTCTACGGCGAGATCGACAACGCCGTCGCGATGATCGCCAATCGAGAGGGCGTCGACCTGGTCATGCTCGACACGCCGACGCCGCGCTTCGACGATCTGAACGCCGAGCAACTGGTTCAGGCGATCGGCAATCGTCGGGTGATCTACCGCGGCGAGAAAGTGAACCTCACGCCGATCGTGCTCGAGAAGCTCAACCTCGATCACCTCAACCGCGGCGGCAACTGATTCGAAACCCGAATCGATCGCTCGAAGCGCCTGCATGCAATAGGCTCGAGCCTCGAGCGCGACTAGCGCCTTAGAAAAGGACACGCGGTGTCTCACACCACCCAAGCGATCGCGGACCTGGTTAAAGGTCGGCTCATCGGACCCGGCGATCTAAGGATCGATGCGCTCGCGGAGATCGACCACGCCGAGCCCGGCCAGATGACCTTCATCGGCAGCGCCGCCTACGCCAAGAAGTGGCTCGGCTCGCACGCCTCGGCCGCGCTCGTCGGCCCGGATGTCGACATCGAACCGGGCGCGGGCAAGGCCTTCATCGCCGTGGATGACGCCGACCTCGCCATGGCCGTCGTCCTCCAAGCGTACGCGACGCCCACCCCCCTGCCACCCGAGGGCGTACACCCCTCCGCCCTCGTCGCCGACTCCGCGACCATCGGCGAAGGCTGCCGCATCGGGCCCAACTGCGTCGTTAAGCCCGGCGTCCGCATCGGTGATCGAACCGTCCTACACGCCGGCGTCACCGTCTTCGACGACGCGAGCATCGGCAGCGACTGCGAGATCTGGAGCCAAGCCGTCATCCGCGAGCGATGCACGCTCGGAGACCGCACGATCCTGCACCCCGGCGTCGTCATCGGTGCCGACGGCTTCGGCTACCGCGTCGACACCTCCTCCGGCCGACCCCAAGTCGTCAAAGTCCCGCAGATCGGCGTCGTCCGCATCGGAAGCGACTGCGAGATCGGCGCCAACACCACCATCGACCGCGCCAAGTTCGACGCCACCGTCCTCGGCGACCACTGCAAACTCGACAACCTCGTCCAGATCGGACACAACTGCCGGCTCGGCGACATGGTCGTGATCGCAGGCTGCGTCGGCATCGGCGGGTCGTGCACCATCGGCGACGGCACGGTCATCGGCGGCAAGTCCATGCTCAAAGACCACGTCCACCTCGGCAAGGGCGTCTCCATCGCCGGCGGCGCCGCGGTCATCCACAACGTGCCCGACGGCGAGACCTGGGCCGGCTATCCCGCCGCGCCGATCAAGATCAAGTTCCGCGAAGAAGCCGCCATCCGCAAACTCCCCGACCTCATGAAAAAGGTCAGCAAAGCGCTCCGGGACCTGTAGCACGCGAGGCGCATCGCCCCGCAGACGTGCGACCACCGACGAGCGTCCGACGCTAAGCTATTTCGGCCACGCCACCGTACGAACCCCCGCCTATGCAGCCCCAGCAGACCATCGACAAGCCGGTCACGATCTCGGGCCCCGGGCTCTTCAACCCGCAGACCGTCACGCTCACGATCAAGCCCGCGCCCGCCAACCACGGGATCGTCTTCCTCCGCACGGACCTCGATAACACCCCGATCC
>JBMYUK010000336.1:0-3546 GCA_049605275.1 Phycisphaeraceae bacterium | reverse complement strand
GATCCAGCAGGCTTAGCACCTCTGCATTGACGGCGTGCTTGCCGTCGAGCGCATCGCCGACGTGCAACGTAAAGCGGTCGTGCTCGCCGAGCCGCGCTTCGAGAATCGGCTGCATGTCGCGGTCGATCTCCACGGCCACCACCCGCGCACCCGCTTCGATCAGCCGCTCGGTCAGCGCGCCCGTGCCAGGCCCGACCTCTAGTACGGTATCCCCGGGCTTGAGCTGCGCAGCATCCATAATCTTCTGCATGTGGTTGCCGTCGTGCAGGAAGTTCTGCCCGAACTTCTTCTTGGGACGCAGGCCACGCTCTGCGAGGAGCCGCTTGATATCAGAGAGCGTCTGAGCCATGGAAGCGATGAGTGTAGCCGCCGGTTCACAACCGGGCGGACGATCCCGATAGCACGTCCGCCCGGGCGTGGCCCGGCGGCTACAGAACGCGCGATATCATCTCACCATGATCACTCCAAAGTACTGGGCCCGGGCGGCGGTTGATGAAGACGGCATCGTCCAGCAAAACGTGACCGAGGAAAGCTGGGGCTTTCAGGGCGTGGGCTGGTCGGACATCAGTAAAGAAGATGCGTACCGGCACGCGCTGGAACGCGCCAAGCGTATTGCCGACAACTTCAAGAGCGATGGCGTACTAGACGATCTGTGGGAGCAGTACTACACCGACCGCCCTTTGCGTGAGCCTGTCATCAACGTGCTGGATCACGCGGACCAACGCATCGCAGTGATCACCCAGAACATCTATGGCGCCTACGTGCTCAACACCGCCCGGGCCATGTTTATCGACATTGATGTGCCCAAGCCCAAAGAGCCGGGCGTGATCGGCAGGCTGTTAGGCAAGAAGCCGCCGCCCGAGCCCGAACGATCGCCGATCGACCGGGTCCGGGACACGATCCAGAACAGCCCGGGCCTGGGCATGAAGGTCTACCGCACGCCCAACGGCTACCGCGGGCTGGTGACTAGCGCGCCCTACACGCCCGGCTCAGACCAATCTCAGGCGCTGCTCAACGCGTTCGAGTCGGATGCGCTGTACACCAAGCTGTGTCTGGCCCAGCAGTGCTTCCGCGCTCGGCTGACGCCCAAGCCCTGGCGGATCGGTATGGACAACCCGCCCAGGACTTTCCCTTTCACCAACCCGAGCAAGCAACGCGTCTTTGATCAGTGGAAGGCCCAATACGACCAACGCGCCGGACTGTTCGCCGCGTGTGAGCCGCTGAGCGACGAGCCCTGGGGCAACCCGACGGTACACCCCGAGATCGCGCCTGTCTTGGCGATGCACGACGAACTGGCCTGCTCGTCGGGCAAGCCTCTGGCGTAGTAGCAGTTGGTCACCGCCGCGTCACACGCGGGCGGACGATCCCGATAGCACATCCTCCCGGGCGTGGCCCGGCGGCTACAATCCGATTAATGCCCATCCGCACCCTGCCGACGCTTCTCATCAACCAGATCGCCGCGGGCGAGGTGATCGAGCGGCCGGCCAGCGTCGTCAAGGAACTCACCGAGAACGCGCTCGACGCCGGGGCGACGCACATCAATCTGACCATCGAGGAAGGCGGGGCCCAGCTCATCCGCATCAGCGATGATGGCATCGGCATCCCCCCGGAAGAACTCACGCTCGCAGTTAGCCCGCACGCAACCAGCAAGATCACGGCCAGCGACGAGCTCGAAGCGATTGCGACGCTCGGCTTCCGCGGCGAAGCGCTCGCCTCCATCGCCTCCATCTCCCGTCTGCGCATCACCTCGCGACCCACCACCGAGAACGGGATCGCCGAGGCCGCGGCCGTCCTCGAAGTCGAAGGCGATTCAATCACCGGCCCAACGCCCGCATCGGGTAAGCCCGGCACGGTCATCGAAGTCCGCGACCTGTTCTTTAATACGCCGGCTCGGCGCAAGTTCATGCGCAGCCCCGCCAGCGAGTTCGGCCACATCAACGACACCCTCGCACGCATCGCCATCGTCAACCCCGACTGCGGCTTCACCCTCACCCACAACGCCCGAACCGTCCGCGACCTGCCCCGAAACCAATCCCGCAAAGAGCGATGCATCGACCTGCTCGGCAAAGACCTCGAAGAAGCACTCCTCGAGTTCGACCACCACGACGACCCGACGCGCGGCAGCGCCCACTGCTGGGGCCTGGCCGGCCTGCCCTCGCTCGCCAGAGCAACCAGCAAGTTTCAGCACCTCTGCATCAACGGCCGACCCATCAAAGATCGCAACCTCATGCACGCGATCAAAGAGGCCTACCGCGGCCTCATGCCGCCCGACAAGTTCCCCATGGTCGTCCTCTTCATCGACCTCGACCCCGCGCTCGTCGACGTCAACGTCCACCCCCAAAAAGCCGAAGTTCGCTTCCGAAACCCCTCGCACGTCCACGGCCTCGTCCTCACCGCCCTCCGCCAACGCCTCCTCAGCGCGGACCTGACACCGAAGCTGGGTGTTGGGTCATGGGGGGCGGGTGCCGGGGCGAAATCCTCCGATGCTCGCTCGGATGCGATTCTTTCAACCGCCGACACACTCGCCCCAACACCCATCACCCAATACCCTTCACCCTCAACCTTCGTCGACTACTTCAGGGCGATGGACCCCAAGCAAAAGGGCTTCGTCTACAACGAAGTCAAGCAACAACTCAAGCGGGACCTCGCCGAAGAAGATGTAGAAGAAGACGAGGCGTTCGAAGCCCAGCTCCGAAGCAGCCAAGCGGCCGCCGGCCCCCCGACCGAAATCCGCAATCCGAAATCCGAAATCTTCAACATCCTCCAGATCCACGACAGCTACGTCGTCACGCAGGACGAGCAAGGCCTGGTCATCATCGATCAGCACGCGCTGCACGAACGCGTCATGTTCGAGCAGCTGCGCAAACGCATCCTCGAAGATAAAGCCGCGCTCGAAAGCCAACGCCTGCTCATGCCCGAGGTCGTCCGCGCCGACGACGCCCGTCAAGCCAGGCTCGAGGAACTCCGCCCGCTGCTCGATCGCCTGGGCATCGAAGCCGACCCGATCGGACCGGATCAGATCGCGATCCACGCCTTCCCCTCGCTGCTGTTTTCGCGAAGCGTCAAGATCGGCGACTTCATGCAAGAGCTCTTAGACAAGGCGGAAGCGGGGGCCTTCGACCAACTCGAACTCGGCGCGGCAGACGGCGTCGGCAGCGATCCGCAATTGCCCGAAGAAGCGGCGCTCCACGAGGTGCTCGACATGATGAGCTGCAAGGCCGCCATCAAGGCCGGCGACAAGATGAGCGAACAGGAACTCGCCGCGCTGCTCGCCAAACGCGACGAGATCGAACGCTCGAGCAACTGCCCCCATGGCCGACCCACCACCCTCCGCCTCACCCTCAAAGACCTCGAACGGCAGTTCGGCCGAAGCTAGCGCAACCCCTCGCCACCCTCGGTCGCACGGGCATGCCGATCGAGCTCGCCCAACCAAGCCCGCAGCTTGAGCGCCTTGCGTTTTTCTGGTATCGATTGCGATCGCAAAAATGATCAGGGGGACAGGCATTCTTGCCTGTCGATAGGCCGCAGGCCTAAGACGAATCACGA
>JBMYUK010000335.1:0-3570 GCA_049605275.1 Phycisphaeraceae bacterium | reverse complement strand
AGGAAAGAGCGAGGTGTCGCCTCCGCCGCCTCACTGCCACACAGGCGCGCCTCTTCTGCCATCTCGACCGGTGTTGTGAGCGAATCTCGACCGGTGTTGTGAGCGAGCGCATCTCCGCCGCACAACAAGACAACCAGACCCAGCCGCGCCCCGAGATCACGCCCGAAGAACTCGAGATCCTCGAAGCCGAAGCCGAAGCCGCCGATCAGCCCCCGATCCCCGGCGTCGACGAGCAACCGCCGACACCCCAGCCCGAGCCCGGCACCGAGTCCTCGCCCGATCCCTCACCCGCGCGATCCGACCTCGGCACCGGCCGACCTGAGCGTTGAACCAATTTCGCAGCACGCCGGACCCATCTGACGATATAGTCTGCATCAGTGCTCGGACCGATCGAACGCGAAAGCGCCTCGGATCGGCCCGACGCAATCAAAACGTCGCCGAAGGAGTCGGCGGCCTGGAATCACGACCGGCGTGACACCACCCGGTCAAGCCCAACGACAGGAGGTCGCCGCTCCATGCGATTGGCCAAGCTCACCCTCGCCGGTTTCAAATCCTTCGCCGACAAAACCGAGATCGACTTCGATCGCCCCGTCGTCGGCATCGTCGGGCCCAACGGCTGCGGCAAGTCCAACGTCGTCGACGCCATCAAGTGGGTCCTCGGCGACCAGTCGCCCAAGTCCCTCCGCGGCTCGGCGATGATGGACGTCATCTTCAACGGCAGCGCCGCACGCAAACCCTCCGGCATGGCGTCGGTCACCCTCACCTTCGAAAACCCGGTGATCGATTGCGGATTGCCGATTTCGGATGGCGGATTGGAAAACCAGCAATCCACCGAACATGCAGATCAATCCGAAATCCGAAATCCGAAATCCGAAATCAACAGAGTGCTACCGCTCGACGCCGACGAGGTCGCCGTCACCCGCCAGCTCTACCGCGACGGCACCAGCGAATACCTGATCAACAACAAACGCGTCCGCCTCCGCGACATCAAAGAACTCTTCATGGACACGGGCATCGGCACCGACGCCTACTCCGTGATCGAGCAGGGCAAGGTCGCCCGCATGCTCGAGGCCAATGCCGATCAGCGGCGACAGATCTTCGAAGAGGCCGCGGGCATCAGCAAGTTCAAAGCCCGCAAGAAAGAAGCCGAACGCAAGCTCGACCGCACCGAGCAAAACCTCGCGCTCTGCCGCCAGCGCCTCGAAGACACCGAGCGCCGGCTCCGCAGCGTCAAGATGCAGGCCGCCCGCGCCCGCTCGTTCCAGGAACACAAGGCCAGGCTTAGCGAACTGCAACTCCAATACGCGTTGGCGGAGTATCACAAGCTCAGCACCGAGCTCGTCGAGGTCAACGATCAACTCGAACAGGCCGAGGCCGACCGCGTCGCCGCCGCCCGCGAACTCGCCAAGCACGAAGGCGCCCTCGCCGAGGTCGAGGTCGAGCGTCAAGCCATCGCCGACAAGCTCAAACGTCTCGAGCAGGAGCGCATCCAAAAAGAGGCCGACAAGAAACAACAGGCGCAGAAACACGCGTTCGCCGAGAGCACGCTCGGCGACGTCAAGCTGCAGATCAAGCGCGACGCCGACGCGATGGAAGAGCTCGACGAAAAGAAACGCCGATACGCCAACGAACTCGAGGACATCCAGGCTCAGGTCGCCGCCTACGAACAACAGAAAGCCGAAGGCGAAGCCCGCCTTGAAACCGCCCGACAAACCAACCAGGACCTGCAAAGCCAGGTCGCCGAGGCACAGTCCACGCTCGAAGACGAACGCCGCGGCGTCAATCAGATGCTCCGCCGCGCTCAGTCGCTGCAGTCCGAGGTGCATGCGCTCGACACGTTCAAAGAAAACCTCGCGAGCACCCGCGAAAAGCTCGACGCCCGCTCCGGCCAGATCGCCGAGCAGCTCGAATCGATGCTCACCCAGCGCGACACCCTCGAAGCCAAACTGCAGGAGGCCGAAGCGCTATTACACGACGAGTCCGAGCAGCTCGCATCACAAAAACAGCTCGCCGGCGAGTTCGGCGAACAGATCGGCCAACTCACCGAACGCCTCGCCAAGCAGAAAGAGCACCGCTCGTCGCTCCAATCCCGCCGCGGCGTCTTGCAGGAAATGCAGGACAACCTCGAGGGCATCAGCGATCCGGTCAAAGCCGTCCTCGCCCAAGCTGCCACCGGCGCAGGGGGCTCCATCGACCAAGTGGAGCGTGCCGACGACCACGCAGCACCCAACCCTTTCGGCATCGTCCGCGGCATGCTCGCCGAGTTGATCGAAGCCGACGTTGAGCACGCCAGACTCATCGAAGCGGCCCTCGGCGAGAACCAGCAGACCCTCGTCGTCGATCGCCTCGCCGACATCTGCTCGTCGACCACCGGCCGGGCCGTCATCGATGCGCTCGGCGGGCGCGTGACCCTGCTCGCCATCGATCAGCCGCCCCTGCCCAGCACCCTCGACAAGCTCCGCTCGGCCCCGGCCAAGCCGATCATCGACCTCGTGCGCTACCCCGACTGGCTCGGGCCGGTCGTCTGGCGCGTGCTCGGACAGACCCTCGTCGTCCGCGACCTCGACAGCGCGATGCTCCTCCGACACGCCATGCCCGACGGCTACCGCTTCGTCACCGACAACGGCGAACTGCTCGACGCCGACGGCCGAGTCCACGCCGGGCCCGTCCACGCCGGCAGCGCCGCCGGCCTCATCTCGCGACGCTCCGAGCTCGCCTCCCTCCAAGCCGAACTCAAAGAACTCGACGCCCTCATCGCCTCCGATCAGCACGCCCTCGGCGCGCTCTCCGGCCAGGCCTCGCACGTCGAACACGTCTCCAGCCAACTCCAAAAATCCATCTACGACCTCGGCGCCAGCCGCGCCGAACTCACCAGCCGGCTCGACGGCCTCGGCTCGCAGATCGCCGCGCTCGAAAAAGAGCAGCCCACCATCGCCCAGGAAACCGAGCAGATCCACGCCCAACTCGCCGACGCCGCGGACAAGCGCGACCGCCACGCCCGGGAACACGACCGCCTCGAGCGAGAGTCCGAACAGAAGCAGCAGGCCATCGCCCGCATCGAGTCGGAGATCGCGGCCAAGCGCGAGTCGGCCGAGGCCGCGCGCGAAGAGGTCACGACCCAGCGCGTCGCCGCCGGCCAGATCGCCGAGCAGCTCGCCAGCGCCCAGCGCGGCGCCCGGCAGCACGAGGTCGCCGCCGCCGACCTCGCCCGACAACACGCCAAGGTCGAACAGCAACTCGCCGGCTACCGCCAACGCATCGACGAACTCGAACACCAGCGCGCCGCCGCCGCCAACGCCGCCGCCGCGCTCGACGCCGAGCTCCAAGGCCTCATCGCCCAGGTCGGCACGGTCACCGACTCGCTCGCCGAGTTCGATCGCTCGATGCAGGACACCCGCGCGTCGGTCAAGCGCCACCGCGCCGAGACCGCCCGCCTCGACTCGGCCGTCCATCAGCTCGAGATGAGCCAGCGCGAACACGAAGTCAAAGCCGACGCGGTGAAGCAGCGTACCTTCGAACAGCTCGACATCGACCTCGTCGAGCGATACGAGTCGCTCCGCGACGGTGCTG
>JBMYUK010000334.1:0-3578 GCA_049605275.1 Phycisphaeraceae bacterium | reverse complement strand
GCCAGGTTGAGGGCCGCGATCGCGCCGCGCGACTCACCGAAGAGCACCAGCCGCTGCGGGTCGGCGCCGCGCGCCCGGACGTAGGCCATCAGCGCGCGGAACTGGTTCGCCGCGCGGAAGGTCGCGGTGAAGGTCGAGCCTTGGTTGGGGGTGCTGGTGCAGGTCAGTTCGCCGCCGAGCATCTTGGCGATGTTCGTGCTGATCGCGAGGCCGAGCCCCGTGCCGCCGTATTGCCGCGTGGTCGATTCGTCGGCCTGGCTGAAGGGCTGGAAGAGCTTATCCATCTGCCTGGTCGTGATGCCGATGCCCGTGTCGATCACGTCGCAACGCAGGGTGGCGTCGCGGTCGGCTAGCGTTTGCAGGCTGACGCGCAGCCGGACCTCGCCCCGCTCGGTGAACTTGATCGCGTTGCCCAGGAGGTTTAAGAGCACCTGTCGGATGCGCGTCGGGTCGGACTCGATGCGCGTGTGGATCTCGCCGACCGCTTCGAACACGAGGTCGATGCCTCGCTCGTCGGCCTTGGTTTTCATCAAGCCCATGACCTCGGCGAAGAGATCGTCGGTGTCGCAGGCGATGCCTTCGATCGCGAGCTTACCGGCCTCGATCTTGCTGAGGTCGAGGATGTCGTTGAGGATGCCGAGCAGGTGCTTGCCGTTGCGGCGGATGGTCTGGGCGTGGTAGCGTCTGTCCGCTTCGGATTGCGAGCCATCGAGCAAGAGGTCGGCGTAGCCGAGGATGGCGTTCATGGGCGTGCGGATCTCGTGGCTCATGTTGGCGAGAAAGGCGCTCTTGGCGGCGTTGGCCTGCTGCGCCTGATCGCGCGCGGCTTCGAGCTCGCGCTGCGTCCGCTTCTGGTTGTCGATGTCGACGTGCAGCCCGACCATGCGCGTGACGCGGCCGGCCGGGTCGCGCTCGACCGCCTCGCCGACGTCGAGGATCCACTGCCAATCGCCGGCCTTATTGCGAACGCGCATCTCGCAAGCGTAGCGCTCGGCTTCGCCTTGGAAGTAAGCCTCGAGCGATGCCTTCGCGCTGGCGAGGTCGTCGGGGTGCGTGATCTCCATCCACGATTGGACGTTCATCGGCAACTCGCCGGGCGCGTAGCCGAGCATCGTGTACCAGGTCTCGGAGAAGTAGGTCGCCCCGGTATCGACCTGCCAATCCCAGAGCCCGGTGCGCGAGCCCTGCAGCGCAAAAGACAGCCGCTGCTGCTGCGCTTCGAGTTCGAGCTGATGGTTGTGCTGCGCGGTAACGTCACGCTGCACCGCCATGAAGTTGGTGAGTCGGCCGAAGGCGTCGCGGATCGGCTGGGCTTCGATCTCGATCCAGTACGGCCGACCGGTCTTGTGATAGTTCACCAGCTTGACGGCGTAGCCTTGCCCGGCGTGGACCTTTTGCCGCATGTACGCGATCGTTTCGGGGTCGGAGTCGGGGCCCTGGAGGACGTGGCCGGGCGTCTTGCCCTTGAGTTCGTCGAGGGTGTAGCCGCTGATCGTATTGAAGGCGTTATTGATCCACTCGACCTTGCCCTTCGCGTCGGTGAGGATGACGCCGTTGTCCGTTCGGCTGGCGATGAGCGAGAGCTTTTCGAGTTGGTCGCGAGTCGCCTCGGCCTCGGTGACGTCCTGGGTCGTGCCGTACATGCGCGCGACCCGACCATCCACGCCGACGTCGCATCGGCCCCGGGCGAGGATGACGCGGACCGAGCCATCGGGCCGGACGACGCGGAAGCGCATAGCGTAGGGCTCGCGGTCGCGCATGGCTTGGTCGACGGTGGCTTGCCAGAAGTCGCGGTCGTCGGGGTGGATCTGTTCGCGGTGGGTGTCGAAGTCGGGCGCGGGTTCGTCGAGGGGCACGCCGAACATCCGCTTGGTCTGGTTGGACCAGATGATGCGGTCGTCGGCGGGGGTCCACTGCCAGTTACCGATGCAGGCGAGTTCCTGGGCTTCGTTGAGCCGGTCCATCGCTTCGCAGTACTGTCGCTCGGTGGCTTTGCGTTCGGTGATGTCCGAGAAGGTGACGGTGAACCCGTCGCCGCACTTGGCGGCCATGATGCTGAACCAGTTGTTCAGGCCGTCGTGCTGGTAGTAGTGCTCGGTGTAGAAGGGCTTGCCGGTGGTGACGACGCTGGCGTAGGCGTCGAAGAGGCCGTCCGCTTTATTACCGGGCAAGAGCTCGAGCATGTTGTGGCCGAGCATCTCGGCGGCGTTTTTCCCGATGATCGCTTCGCTCTTGCGGTTGACGTAGGTGAAGGTGAAATCGACGATGCGGTCACTGGCGTCGCGGACCGAAGCGAACGCGACGATGCCGTCGAGCGAGCTGTCGAGGACCCCGGCCAGCAGCTGCGCTTCGTCGCTCGCTCCGAGCGTTTCACCGGTCGTATTGCCGGGCGTGTCGGCGGGCGTTGGTTCGGCGTCTGGATGCATGTCGGCCCTGAGCGGGTGGTGGCTCGTTACCAGAAAATGCAATCGGCATAACCCGATGCCGACTTCACCGCCGGCCCGAAACGCCAGGCTTCGCCTAACCCGCAGGATCGGACCGGTCGATAGATCAGGAGGGATTTTTCGACGAGTGCGACGATGCTTCGAGTGGATATCCGACACGCCCGGCCGGGGATGACTCTGGCGCTGCCCGTGATGAACCCGCGACTGCCGGGGCACGAGCTGTTGCACATCGGTTACGAGCTCACGCCGGCGGTGATCGAAAAGCTCGAAGACATGCGCGTCCGCACGGTCTGGGCCGACTACCCGAGCCTGTCGTTTCTCGGCAAGTTCATCGACACGACGGCCGTCACGCTGCGCTCCAACATCGTCGTGCAGATGCAGGACACGTTCGAGACGCTGCAGCACAGCTCGGCCGCGAAACTCAACTACGATGCCTACACCGACACGATCAGCCACCTCGTCGATAGCGTCGTGTCCAGCCCCGACGCGGCGCTGTTCCTCGGCGACCTCTGCGAGCAGCAGTCCGGCGACGAACTCATGCGCTCCGGCTCGAGCGTGACCTACCTCTGCATCCTCCTCGGGCTCAAGCTCGAAGGCTACCTCATCAAACAACGCAAGCACGTCGAAGCGCCGCGCGCGAAACAGGTCGTGCCCCTCGGCGTCGGCGCGATGCTGCACGACGTCGGCGTCACCATGCTCCCCGGCGAGGTCGTCGCCCGCTACCGCGAGACCCACGACGAATCCGACCCCGGCTGGCAGGAGCACCCGTCGCTGGGCTTCCGAGCGGTGCGCGGCCGAATCGATCCGACCGCCGCCGCCGTCGTGCTGCACCACCATCAGCGATTCGACGGCAAGGGATATGCCGGCAAAGACTTCCCCGCGCAATTCGGTGAGGGGATCCACATCTTCGCGCGCATCGCCGCCGCGGCGGATGTCTTCGACCGACTCCGCAACCCGTCCAACGGGCAATCGCCCAGCCAGGTCTGGGTGCTCGCCGCGATGCTCAGCGACCAGCTGCGCACGCGGTTCGATCCGAACGTGCTGCGGGCGCTGGTCGAGTATCGCCGTCATCCTCTGGACCTGATGCGCTGGTACGTCGCCGGTGAGCTGCTCGAGCGCCTGGCGTGGCGCGAG
>JBMYUK010000333.1:0-3584 GCA_049605275.1 Phycisphaeraceae bacterium | reverse complement strand
CATGAAGCAGCAGCCGGCGGGAATCGCCGGTGTTGACGGGAGCGTCTTGAATCGTGGTCCACGACGAATCACCAGCGACAACGCCGAGACGCATCGCGATGGTCGCGGCCTGCCCGTTTCCTTTCGAGCGCGGCACGCCGGTGCGTATCCATCGGATGTCGGAGGCGCTCGTCGCGCGAGGCCACACGGTTGAACTGGTGACCTATCACCTCGGCGATCATGAGGTCTCGCTGCCGTTTGACGTTCACCGTATCCGCGAGGTCAAGACGTATACGAAGACCGATGCGGGGCCGAGCTATCAGAAACTCGCCGTGTGCGATCCGCTGCTCGCGAAGCTGCTTCGTCGCGTGATCCGAGATAAGCAGATCGAAGTCGTACACGCCCACCACTTCGAAGGTTTGCTCACGGCGCTCTGGGCGACGCGGGGGACCGACGTGCCGGTCGTCTTCGATTGCCACACGCTGTTGACTTCGGAGCTTCAGTACTACGGCATGGGGCTGATTAAACGGATGAAAGTTTCGGTGGGACGCTGGTTCGATGCGAACCTGCCGAGGCGAGCGGATTACGTCACCGCGGTGACCGAGGACATCGCGCAGCAGTGCGTCGATCGCTGCGGGGTGCATCCCGATCGCGTCGCGGCGGTGGTCAATGGCGTTGAACTCGATACGTTTACGGTACCCGAGGAGGAGGTTTACCGCCCGTCACACGGGAAACCAACGGTGGTATTCACGGGGAATTTCGCGGCCTATCAAGGCGTCGAACATCTGTTCGAAGTGTTCGCCAAGCTCAAAGCGATGGGCAGCGAAACACGTTTGATGCTTGTTACGCCTTCGCCGCTTGGGGAACTCGAGGCGGTCGCGAAGCGACTGGGCGTACTCGATCGGATCGATCTGGAATCGGTCGGATTCTCAGGCGTGCCTTCGCGTTTGGCCGGCGCGTTGATCGCCGCGAATCCGCGCATCGATTGCGACGGCATCCCGCAGAAACTCCTTAATTACATGGCCGCGGGTAAGCCGACGGTTTCTTTCGAGGGCTCGGCGAAGATCCTTCGTGACGGTGTCACCGGGCTGCGCGTGCCCAACGGCGATATCGAGGGCTTTGCTACCGCGATCCAGTCCCTCGTCGATGACCCCGAGCGGGCTCAACGCATGGGGCAGGCGGCGCGCGACGAGGTCAGGCTCGAACGGACCTGGCGAGCCGCGGCCGAGAGGATCGAACACGCCTACGACGTCGTGCTCGGCCAGGCCGTGCCCGCCCACCATCTTCCAACCGAAGCGGCGCGATGACCCCCGTGACCAACGAGACACAACACGATACGAGCGGCTCGTCCCTGCAAGACCACGCGCTGCCGATCGAGCCGTCGTCCTGCGTGGCGGTGGTCATCGTGAACCACAACGGCGGCGATAAGTTGACCAAGACCATCGCGGCGATCGCCAACCAGTCCCGCGCGGTGGAGAAAGTCGTCGTGGTCGACAGCGCGTCGGATGACGGCAGCCCGGATCACGCGCTGCAGCGTTACCCCCAGATCGAACTGATCAAGCTCGAAGACAACGTCGGCCCGTGCGTGACGCGGAACACCGGCGTCGAGGCGTGTGCCGCTTCGAGCGTGCTGCTGCTCGATAGCGATGTCTACGTGCAGGCGGATACGATCGAGGCGTTGATCCGAGCGAAACAAGAGACCGGCGCGTCGGTGGTGTGTCCGCGGATCGTGCTCGTGCCCGAGGGCGATATCCAGTGCGAAGGCGCGACCAATCACTTCCTCGGCACGTCCGGCATGCGTCACGGCTGGATGCCCATCGATCAGGTCGAGGCGGAGCGAGCCGCGGTGCCGGGCGCGATCTCGGCGGCGCTGCTGGTGGATCGCGATTTTTATAAGCGAGCGGGCGGCTTCGACGCCATCCTGTATTTCTATTACGAAGACCTGGAGTTCAGTTTGCGCGTCCGAGCGCTCGGCGGCACGATCGTTTGCGAGCCCGACGCGGTGGTGCTGCACGATCGCGGCAGCGGGACGGCGGGGCTGAGCTTTCGCGGCAAGGGCGGCTACCCCGCGCGGCGGATGTATCTGCAACTCCGAAATCGGCTGATGCTCGTCTTGATTTATTACCGGCTACAGACGCTCCTGGTGTTGCTGCCGGCGCTCGCGCTATACGAGGGCGTGAGTCTCGGTGCCGCTGTCGCGAAGGGCGCGGGCAAGCAGTGGTTCCGGGCGTGGTCCGGCATCGTCTCGATGCGAAGCGAGATCCGCACGCGCCGCCGACGCATCCAGCGTGAACGCACAACGCCCGATCGCGACATCCTTTCGGGCGGACCGGTGCCGCTCGCCCCGGGTTTCGTGAGCCATCCACTTGTTGGTTTTGTCGTCGGCGTCTTAAACGTGTGTTTTGGCGCTTACTGGAAATTGGCGAAACACCTGATCGGCTAAGGATCGAATGTGAACGCGACTGCCATACCAACTCCCGCACTCAGCGTCGTCGTCCCCTGTAAAGGTGCGGGGACGCTTGGCGCGTGTCTCGATTCGTTGTCGCCTCAGCATCAGAGCTTCGATCGGCCGTATGAGGTCGTGGTCGTCGATGGGTGGTGGGACGATGAAGTCGCGGCGATGTGCGAGCCGTTGCCTTGGGTTCGCTTGGTTCGCAGTAAGGACAATCTCGTGCCCGGGCCGGCGAGGAATCTGGGCGTCGAACACGCGTCGACCGGGCTCATCGTCTTTCTGGATGCGGACTGCGTTGCGTCCTCGACCTACCTCGCTTCGGCGCACCACGCCTTGACGAACGGGGCTCGGATCAGCGGCGGACCGATCATGGACGCGCTGCGGAGCCCGGTCGCCAAGGCGGACAACTTCGTTCAGTTCGCCGATTTTCCGCCCGGGCGAGAGGACGGCGCGGTCGCCTGGCTTCCGACGTGTAACTTCGCGGTGCACAAAGAGGACTTTCTCGCGGTGGGCGGCTTCGTTGATACGGGCATGCCGCTGGGCGAAGACCCGATTCTGTGTTTCGAGATCGGACGCCGAACGCCGGGCGGGGTTCGGTTTACGGCCGATCAACGCGTCCGGCATCGCGGCCGAGCGGAATTGCGTGCGATGCTCGGGCACCACTGGAAGTTTGGCTACGGTCGCGCGGTGCTCGGGATCGAAGTGAAGCCGTGGCAGCGAAGCGTGGGGCGATCCATTTTTTCCGTGCCGGCGGTCGCGATGTGGCGTTATCTGTATCTGATGCGGCGTACGGCAAAGTGGGCGCCGGTGCGCTTATTCCGCGCTTTGCTCTTGACGCCGATAACGCTTTTGGCGCTATTCGCCTGGGCGTGGGGCTTTCGGGCCGGTTGTCATCAGCCGATACAGGATGTAGGGAGCGATGCGCTTGCGCCGCTCGCCGACCAGGTGCGATAAGATCGCGGCTCTTGTTCGCTTCGGCCCGGTGTTTGCAGTGAGTGCCGCATCGGACGGATGACAAGCCGTCGATCTGAATTCGTTAAAGCGATGACTACAGGGATTGGACCAACCATGAGCGGGCGAATAAGAGTAGGTTTGATGGGGTGCGGGTCGATCGCGCGATATTTTCACTTGCCGATCCTCGCCAAGGCAGTCG
>JBMYUK010000332.1:0-3598 GCA_049605275.1 Phycisphaeraceae bacterium | reverse complement strand
GCCGGAGACCTACGGGCTCCGGACACGAAAGCAGTTGTTTGTTGTGACACCCAGCTTTTTTTCCTGTCCGGCGTCCGTAGGCCGCCGGCTATTTTCAACTTCTCATACATATTCTTACACCCGGGCCGGCGCTGCGCTCTAGCCCGGCTTGGTATGCGTGGTTAACGCTCGCTTGGTTTGGATGGGCCCTACGGGTTCTCGTACCAGATGACCCCGAGATTATCGATCTCTTCGCAGGTCAGCACGTCGAGATCGCCGTCGCCATCGAGATCGATGAGTTCGAGCCGATCAAACTTCTTGCCTTCCCGCCATGAAAGCGGTCAATCGGCCGCTTCATGAAAAAGACATCCTGCATGCGTCTCAATCCATTGCGGGCAGTTCGAACCCCTCGCGCCGCTCGGCGTAGTCGAGCTTTTTGTTCGCGGCCTCAGAGTTGGTGAACGCCCAGGCGTTGCCGTCGAACCGCAACTCGTCCTGCTTGACGTCGTAGGCGATGTTCGCAAGGTGGCACAAGGCGGCCGTTCGCGATCCGACCTCGACATCGCAGACCGGCTGCTGGTCGGTGCCGATGCAATCGATGAAGTTGCTGAGGTGATTCTGCGGGGTGTGCAGGCGGATGTCCGCGTCAGTGAGCGGCGCTTCGAGGATCGACGCGGGCTCGGATTTGAGGTGACCTCGGCCAACGTCGATGACGCCTTTCTCGCCGATGAAGCGAACCCCGCCGTGCTTCACGTGGACGATCGTCTTGCCGTCGGCGTAGACCATCTTCGCACCGTGCGTGGCGTTCTCGTCGTCCGGACCGATGACCTTCACCGGAGCCTCCCGGTCCTTACCAAAAGCCCACTGCGCGATGTCGAACATGTGGGCACCAAAATCCGCGAGCATGCCCCCGGCATATTCCTCGTACCAGCGGAACTTGGGGAAGCCCTTGTGCACGCCGCGCGGGCTCAGGCTCGAGTGGTAGCCGCGCATTGGGGCAGGCCCGAGCCAGAGGTCCCAGTCCAGTCCATCGGGCTTATCTTCCGTCGGCAGGTCGCAGGGGACCGCGGGAGTCCCGCTGCCGCACTCGGCCAGTTCGCACTTGCCGAGCCGGCCGTTGATGACATATTCCGCGGCCTTGAGGAACCGCCCGCCGAACTCGCTGCGCTGCTGACTGCCGGTCTGGAAGGTGACGCCGGCCTTCTTCTGCGCTTCGATGATGACTTGACTCTCGCGAAGGTTCAGCGTCAAGGGTTTCTCGGCGTAGACGTGCATGCCCTTCGCCATCGCGTGCATCGCCGGGATCGTGTGCCAGTGGTCGGGGGTGAAGATCAGCGCGATGTCGAGGTCTTTGCGATCGAGGAGTTCGCGGTAGTCGTTGACGCCGACACAAACCTCGCTGCCGTAGTGCTGATTGGCTTTCGCGGTGTAGTGCTCGCGCCGATCGGTATCGACCTCGGCGATGGCGAGCAGCTTCATCTTCGGATGCTTGAGGAACTGGTTGAGCATACGGTCGCCGCCGCGCTTGCCCGCACCGATGAGCACCGCGCCCATCTGGTTGTTGGCGGTGGTCTGCGCCCACGACCGACCGGTAAGCATCGTCGGGCCGAGAGCAGCTGTCGCGGTGAGTCCCGCAAGAACCTGTCGGCGGGTGAGGTGGGTGGTATTAGGCATCGTCGTCTCCATTGTCTGGTGTCTTAAAGTAGGACAGGCATTCCTGCCTGTCGGTTTGGCAAAGCCGAAATGAACGCATCGAAGATCGTACAAGCCTTTGGCTTGCTGACAGGCAGGAATGCCTGTCCTACCTATCAATCTTTACTCCCCGCCGAGGTATTCGATCTTGACGTAGTACGCGCCGAAGGCCTTACCGTCTTCTTGCGTAAGAGTTGAGCGGATAAAGCCGGGCCCGGTCTCTTTCAGTTCAATGACCGTCGCGCGGGCTACGGCCACCGGCCAGGTGCGCACGGTAGCGTACGTCCCGTTATTGAGCAGGATTTCAACGCGGGCCGTCTCGACGTCGGACGGCTCATTCACATACTCCGGCCAGCGCATCGGCGTGATGCGGTACTTGCCCGCCTTCACCACGTTGACCATGAAAGGCCCATTGCTCAGCGCGTTTTTGCGCACCGCGTTCTGGTTCCACGGCGCGTTGCCCTTCTCCATCAGCCAATCATGGCTCATCAGCGTCGTCGGGTTCTCCGCCCCGCCGAGGTCATAACGCGCGATCTTCTTGAACGACGGCTGCATGTCTGCCCACCACGTTTCGTAGTCCGCCCGCAGCTTCGCGACAACCTCAGGATGTTCGGCAGAGATGTCGTTCTGCTGGCCCGGGTCCTTATTGATGGCGTAGAGCGCTTTGCCATCGATCAAGCGTACGTTGCCGCGCATCACCGCCGATCGCTCCCACTTGGGCGGGACGAACTGCCGCTGGGTCGCGACGACGATCGTGCGGTCGGGCCAATCGATAAAGTCACTGAACAGCCTCGGCTTGAGCGAGATACCGTCCAGCGGCTTGCCCTCGGATTTCTTCAATCCCGCGAGGTCCACCAGCGTCGGCAGCACATCGAAGTGTGCACAGAGCACGTTTACATTCCGCCCGCCGACCAGCTCGCCCTTGGGCCAGTGCATGAAGAACGGCACGCGGTGGCCGCCGTCGTATTGCGAGCCCTTCTGCGCCCGCATGCCGGCGTTAAAGCCCTTGATGCTCTTCTTTGTTTTGCTTTGGAAGTTGCCGCGCGCCGTGCCGTTGTCCGTCGTGTAGATCAGCAGCGTGTTCTCGGCCAGACCCTGCTCGTCGAGGTACCGCCGTAGCTTGCCGAGGTTCTCGTCGATGTTCTCGATCATGCCGTAGAACTTGGCGTTGGTCGTCGGCACGCCCAGTTTCTCGTACGGGTCGCTGTACTTATCCGCAACGATGAACGGCCCGTGCGGCGCGTTCGTCGCCAGGTACACGAAGAAAGGCTTGTCTTTCTCTTTCGCGTCGTCCACAAACTTGATCGTTTCATCAAACCAGACATCCGTGCAGTAGCCCTCGAACTTCTGCTTAACGCCGTTGACCTCGTAGGTGTCGTCGAAGTAGTCGTTGCCGAAGTAGTCCGGCCCCTGCCCGACGCCGCCGCCCTTGTGCCAGACGACGTGGTCAAAGCCCTGGTCCATCGGCCGCATCGGCGCGTTGTCTCCCAGGTGCCACTTGCCGAACATTGCCGTTTGGTAGCCGTTGGCTTTGAAGACCTCGGCCATCGTCAGCTCTTCGCTTGGCAGCATCGAACGGCCATTGATCGTGTGCCAGACACCGACGCGTGTTGAGTAACGCCCGGTCATCAGCGCCGCCCGCGTCGGCGAGCAGGTCGGGTCGGTGTGGTAGTCGGTCAGCCGGATCGATTCGCTGTGCAGCACATCGAGGTTGGGCGTTTTGAGGATGGTGTTGCCGTGGGCGCCGACGTCGCCGTAGCCCTGGTCGTCGGTGATAATGAGGATGACGTTGGGCGGGTCGGCGGCGAAAGTGGGGATACAAAGGGCGAGTAAAAAGAGAAAGCACAAAAGTTTCATTGCGTGGTTTCCAGTCGCGATTGAAAAGCGTGACGAATAATCTTGCCCGCAATATACAAGACGTTTAGCG
>JBMYUK010000331.1:0-3599 GCA_049605275.1 Phycisphaeraceae bacterium | reverse complement strand
GTCGTCGTCGTGCGGGTTGTAGCGGTTGCGGCAGAGGGGCAAGCGCAGGGTAAGAAGGCCAGCCTATTTTCTCGCGCCGTATCGCCGTCGGTTAATGCGCGGGGGTCAGGCGTTGGCGGTAAGCGGTAGATCGACGGGTTCGATGTCGAGCGCGAGGCCTGTGGCGGGTTCGGCGGTGACGAGGACGCCGCGGGCGCGGGGGTTGGCTTCGGCGCAGTCGAAGGCGGCGGGCATGGCGGTGGTGAGGTGTTTGACGACGCGGTCGGCGCGTCGGCCGAGGACCGAGTCGTACGGGCCGGTCATGCCGAGGTCGGTGACGTAGGCGGTGCCGCCGCGGCCGACCCAGGGCTCGCCGGGGATCGAGGGGTCGTCGGGGTTGGGCTTTGTGAGGATGCGTGCGTCGGCGGTGGGGACGTGGGTATGGGTGCCGAAGACGCAGGCGACTCGGCCGTTGAGGTGCCAGCCCATCGCGACCTTTTCGCTGGTGGCCTCGGCGTGGATCTCGACGAGGGTGATCGCGGGCCCGGGGGTCGTCGGCGCGGGTTGGGACAGCAGCTTGTCGATGGCTTGGAAGGCGTCGCTGCCGCGCATGTTGTTGATGAACAGTTGGCCGATGAGGGAGACGATGCGGACGGTGCACAGCTGCCCGGCGTCGTCTTTGGCTTGCAGGTGCATGACGCCTTTACCGCGGGCTTTGGTCGGCAGGTTGTGCGGTCGGATGAGGTCGTCGGCGGTGTCGAGGGTGGGATAGATCTGTTTTTTTCGGAAGGCGTGGTCGCCGAGGGTGAGCCCGTCGATGCCGGCGTCTTTGAGCTTGTGGTAGAGCGTGGGGGTGAGGCCCGAGCCGTCGGCGGCGTTCTCGGCGTTGGCGAGGACGAGCTGCGCGCCGTGCCGTTCGCGGAGCAGGGTCGCGGCGTGGGCGGCGGCCTGTCGTCCGGCGGTGCCGACGATGTCGCCGAGGATCGCGATCTTGATGGACATAGCGGTCATGGTAGATGATGCGAACACCGCGCGACGCCCGGGGATCGAATCCGCGGGCTTCTGCATGGGGCAGTTTTGCTATCTTGCGTGGCATGCGCTGCCCGTTCTGCGACATCGACAAGGACAAGGTGATCGACTCGCGCGCGACCGACGGCGGGCGCTCGATCCGTCGTCGCCGGCAGTGCCTGTCGTGCAATAAGCGGTTCACGACCTACGAGACGGTCGAAGAAAAGGTCAGCCTGCAAGTGGTGAAGAAGGACATGAGCCGCGTGCCGTACTCGCGGGACAAGCTGATCGCGGGGGTTGAGAAGGCGGCGTACAAGCGTCCGGTGTCGGTGGCGCAGATCGCGGCGCTGAGCGAGGCGGTCGAGGAAGAGCTGTTTCGCAAGGGCGAGAAGGAGGTCGCTTCGACGGAGATCGGCTTGATGGTGCTGAATCAGCTGCGCGCGGTGGATCACGTCGCGTATATGCGTTTCGCCAGTGTTTATATGGATGTCGATAAGGTCGATGACTTGTTGGACGAGATGCAGCAGGTCAAAGACGAAGCGGACAACGCCCCGCCGCGCGAGCAGGGCAAGCTGTTTTAACCCGTCAGATTTTAACCCGTCAGATAAGGAGCGGCGTTTTGCAAATCCGATCGATCGGTGCGGCGTGTAGCGCGTTTGTTTTGTCGCTGGTGCTGGTCGGTTGCGCCGGGCCGACGCCGAATGAACACGGGCTCTGGGGCGTGGACGAGGCGGGCGTGATGAGCCTGGTCGACAAGCTGTGTGCCGATGAGATGGAGGGACGGGGCGCGGGCACGGCGGGCATCGAGCTCGCGCGGGACCTCCTCGTTTTACGGCTACAGGCGGCGGGGTTGAAGCCGGGCTTCGTGATCGACGGCGAGCCGAGCTACACCCAGCCTTTCGAACTGCGGATCGGGACGGATGCGGAAGGCGAGCCGGTTCGCGCGACGGTCGAGAACGTCGGCGCGATCCTGCCGGGCGTCGGCGTGCTGAAGGATCAAGTCGTTGTCGTCGGTGGGCACTACGACCACATCGGCTACGGCGAGGTCGGCTCGCGGGCCCGGGACCAGCGCGGCGAGATCCACCCCGGTGCCGATGACAACGCGTCGGGTGCCGCGGCGGTCGTCTTATTGGCTAAGCACTTCGAGCGCGCCGCGCGGATGGGCAGCGACACGATCCGTCCTCGGCGGACGATCTTCTTTACATGCTTCGCCGGGGAAGAGCGCGGCCTGCTCGGCTCGCGCTACATGGTCCGCCACCCCGAGCAGTTCGCCTTCGACGCCGACGAGATCAGCGGCATGGTGAACATGGACATGATCGGTCGACTGCGCAACGACGAGCTCTACGTCTTCGCCGACGACACGGGTCAGCAGTGGCGCGACTGGATCACGCAGGCGAACGAGCCCGTCGGCCTCGATCTGAAGTGGGACGTCCGCCCGCCCGGCGGCAGCGACCACAGCCTCTTCATCGCGGCCAGCGTCCCCGCGGTCTTCTTCAACACCTGGCTGCACGAGGACTACCACACGCCCCGCGACACGGCGGACAAGCTCAACGTCCCCGGCAGCGTCGAGGTGATCCGCCTGGTCGCGGGCCTGGTGCGACGCATCGCGACCGAGCCCGAGCGCCTGACGTTCGTGCCGCCCAAGCCGCGTCCGCCGCGCCCGTACCTCGGCGTGATGCTCGGCGACAAACGGCTCGAAGGCGGGGTCTTACTCGGCAGCCTCGCGCCCGACGGGCCGATGGAACAAGGCGGCGCGAAGCCGGGCGACGTCTTGCTGTCGATCGACGGCCGAGCGATGAACAGCGCCGGCGACATCCGCGGGTTTCTCGCTAAGGCCAAGGCCGGGACCAAAGTCACGATCGCCGTGCGGCGCGGCGACGAGACGGTCGAACTCAAGATCGTGCTCGGCGTTCGTCGGTAGGTCGGCGACCGCAACGCGACAAACGACCCATGCGTCGAAACCGCGCTAAACTATGGCTATGACCACGAAAGCATCCCCCACCGGCGTCATCATCTGCGACCACGGCAGCCGCCGCGCACAGTCTAATGAGAGCCTCGAAGAGGTCGCCCGCCTGTTCGCCGACCGCTTCACCGACGACTGCGACATCGTCGAGCCGGCCCACATGGAACTGGCGATGCCCGACATCGCCGCGGCCTACGAGGCGTGCGTCAAGCGCGGGGCCAGGCATATCGTGGTGCTGCCGTTCTTCCTCGCGCGCGGCAAGCACTTCATGCGCGACATCCCGAGCCTGACCAGCCAGGCCGCGGTCGACTTCCCCGGCACGACGTATCAGATCGCCGAGCCGTTGGGTATCGACGATTTGATTCTCGATTTACTCAAGAAGCGCCTCGACGCCGACGATCAGCCGACCCTCGCCAGCGGCGAAGCCGACCCGCGTCTCAAAGACACGCCCGCGACCGACAAGCGCATCCAGTGCAACACCTGCCCGTTCCAGCTGGACAAACACACCGGTGTCGTCACGATCAAGCCCGGCAGCGGCGTCGTCGCCGCCGGCGTCCGCCACTGACCGCAGCCCCACCTCGTCCCCCCCAAGCCGGGCCAGAGCGCAGCGTCGGCCCGGATGCGACCGCGTCTACGCCGATGCGCTTTG
>JBMYUK010000330.1:0-3604 GCA_049605275.1 Phycisphaeraceae bacterium | reverse complement strand
GTCATCTTCCTCGTCAAGGCCACCGTCGTCGAAAACGAAACGCTCGTCGACCTCGGCACCGAGGGCATGGCCCGGGTCGACGTCGCACGACTCGCCGAACGCGAGCAGCTCTTGCCCTGGTCGCGAAGCAAGCTGACCGCGGCCCACATGCTCAGCGCTCGCAATCACTACGACGAGGCGCTCACCCTCACCGGCGAGGCCCGCGAAGACAAGATGGCCGAGGCGCTCTACTGCGTCGATCTCGCGCTCCACATGAACCCGTCGATGGTCGACGCCCTTGCCCTCAAGGAACAGATCACCGGCGAAGCGGCCTACATCAAGTACGAAGAGAGCATCGTCAACCAAACGTACGACGCGGTGCTCGACGCGGAGATGAAGGCCCTGGGCATCGAAGCGCTGCCCGAGCCCAAGCCCGAGGCCGAACTGCCCGAGCTGCCGACGAGCGACGAGCTCATCGAGCCCGAGCCCCTGAGCGACGCCTCGGACAACGCCGACGCGCAGGCCGAGCCGCTCGCCGATGCTCAGGCCGACGCCGATGCCGAGCCGACACAGGCGGAAGCCGACGCGGCCTGGCTCGAGAAGATGCTGGCCGATGAGTTCGGCGAATCGTCCGAGCCCGCCGCGGTGAAAGTCGATGCGTCCGAAGAGCTCGCCGACGCCGCAGAAGACGCCGAAGCGACCGACAGCGAGCCCGCCTCGGACGACGAAGACTTCGTCGCCGGCCTCGATAGCGAGAACGCCTCGGACACCGAGGTCATCGTGATCGAACCGGTCGCCGATGAATCGACCGAACAAGCCGACGCACCCGAGTCCGACGAAGAAGACATCGTCGTCGTCGAACTCGACGAAGAAACGCCGTCGGACAACACCACCGCCGGCGTCGAGACCGACTGACTCAACACCCGACGGGCGATAAGTCACCGCCCCTCGACCTGATACCCAACACGACGCCGCTCCAGGAATGGAGCGGCGTCGTTTCTTGCCCAGGCGCTCTAAACCGACCCCCCATACGCCGATACTAAATCAAGACACACCCCAGCCCCATCGGGAGCTCCGCGATGATGCCACGTCCCAAACGCCTGTCCGCTCTGTTGCTCAGCCTGATCGTCTGCGCGTTCGTCGGCTGCGAGAGCGCCCAGAACAACCACGACCAGTGGGTCAAGGACGGCGAAGACCGGTGGAACGCGGTGAAGTCCTCGATCGCCATCCAAATGGCAGAGGACCAGTTCAACGCAGGGCAGCTCGGCCTCGCACAAAAGACCATCGAAGAGGCCATGCGCAAAGACCTCGACAACCCGCAGCTCTGGATGATGGGCGGCCGGATCGCGCTCGAAAAATCCGAACTCGAAACCGCCTACCAACGCCTCGCCAAAGCCATCGAGCACGGCGAAGACCTCGACAACTACGACCGAAAAGAAAAGGCCAAGCCCCACTACTTCCAGGGCATCATCGACCAACGCTGGCAGCGCTTCGACTCCGCCAAACAAGGCTACGGCCTCGCCTACGAACGCGACCCGGAAAACGTCGCCTACTTCCTCGCCAAGATCGAGATGATGGTCCAACTCGACCAACTCGCCGAGGCGACCGCCGAACTCGAAACCAAGACCACCTACTTCGATCAGAACCCCACCGTCCGCGCGCTGCTCGGCCACATCTATCGCCGACAGGGCAACGACCAGAAAGCGGCGCTCTGGTTCAAGCAAGCGTCCATGCTCGCGCCCGAAGACATGAAGCTCCGCGAAGAAGTCGCCCGCTCGCAAGCCGCCGTCGGACGATACGAAGAAGCCGCCCGCGGACTCAAAGAACTCACCGACACCGACTACGCCGACAATCGCACCGACCTCTACCGCCTGCTCGCCGAGTGCTACCTCAAGTCCGGCAAGGTCCACGAGGCCCGCGACCTCTACGTCCAACTCACCAACATGGACCGCACCAGCGTCCACGACTGGTCCAAGCTCGGCGAACTCGCCTACCGCCTCAACGACGAAGGCACCGCGCTCCAGGCCGCCAACCGACTCATCAACCTCGCGCCCGACGACCACCGCGGCTACCTCCTCGCCGGCATGGTCTGGAACAAACGAAACCGACTGGACCGCGCGCTCAGCATGTTCGACCGCGCCGCCAACCTCGCGCCAAACGACACGACGCCGCTGATCCTACGCGGCATCGCGCTGCAGAAAAACGACCGACCCGCCGCCGCCGCCGACGCCTACAAACAGGCCCTCGCCATCGACCCGCAGAACCAACGCGCAAAGCACCTCCTCACCATCGTCACCGACGACCTGCACTGACCCGCGCAGCAAAACGCGACGCACCGTTCAACGCCGCCGACGATCGCGACCGATACGTACGCTTCCGCTCAAGTACATAGTCGCTCGGCCGCGCCACCTCGCGCCCATACAACAGCCCGCCGCTCAGATACGTCACCAACTCGTTCCACCCCGTCGAATTCGTAAACGTCTGCCGCTTGATCTGCCAACACCGCTCGCACGCCAGGCTCCGCCGACCCGCCCAACGATCCATCACGCCCGGCTGCCACTCGCCAGCGAACCCATCGACCTTCAGACCCTCGGTAACCCCCACGAACTTGCCGATCGTCCACACCGGCAGCGGCGCATACAGCGTACTCACAAGCCGCCCACAGCCTGAATCGTCCGCGTTGACACAACGCGGCTCGCTATCGCCCTGCCTTGCCCCTACTCCCGATTCCCTATGCCCTACTCCCTGGATCAACCCCGGGCACCTCCACCACCACCCCCGGAAGCGATCGCGCTTCTTACCCTCACCATCCGGGTAAGGCACGAACCTCGGCACACGCTCCACCACCTGCTCAAACTCGGCGGGGATCCCGTCCGCCAGCGACTGCCACCAACTCCCCCACCACCGCGCCGGCGGCCGCCCCTTGTTCGCACCGGGGTCCAAAGCAACATCGCTCCACACCACCGGCGTCTCCATCCCCCCGCCGCGGTCACCACGCCCAAGCACGCGCTGCGGAACGTAATGCACGCCCAACGGGAATGCCGCCGTCGGCTCAACCTCCAACCACTCCAGCTTGTTGTCGTACGTCCGCCCCTTCGCGCCTTCGGCCCGCTTTTCCTGTGTCCGCCCTGGCCGGTTCGGGATCCAATTCCGCAGCGCCTCGGTGTGCTTGCCCAAGAGCTTGGCTGCTTCATCGATCGGCACCCCCGGATGTGGAATCCGAACCGCCCCGCCCAGTTGTCTCAAAAGCCTTCCATCCAACACGATTTTATGCCCCGCTTGTGCGCCAATCGCGTCATCCACACCCCAGTCCCTCGGCAATGGTTCACCGCTCATCCACTGTTTGAGGTCTTGGGATTCCCCCCTAACCCCCAACTCCCAATTCCCAACCCCCTCCGCCGTCAGCCGCGTATCCGACGCCCTTAAGCCCACACACCACGCCCGCGCCGGCCGATCCAAACACGTCCCCGGCAGCGTCCGCTCATACCGCTTACGGGCTTCTTTCGGGTCCGCCTTGCACCGCGCAAACACACGGTCCCAGGCATCCAGCAGGTTCAAATCGAGTTGGTCCATAACCAAGGGGCGAAACTCGTGTTCGTGCGCACAAAGATCTCATCAAAATGGG
>JBMYUK010000329.1:0-3611 GCA_049605275.1 Phycisphaeraceae bacterium | reverse complement strand
ATCAAAGAACTGTCGATTAAACTCGGAACCAAATCGAATGCAAAAGTACGCGACGCTGGCTTGAAAGACCCCGTCATTATGAGCGTGTGTCCCCCAGAGCCGTTCAACATCGAGACTGTACGAAACTTGTTGAATCCTCGAAAGAAAAAGAAAAAGAAAAAGTAAGCGCAGTTTTCACCGGTCAAATCAGCAACGCGCATTTAGACCCGCGACCTTGATCATTTAAGCGGGATTTTTGATTACTCGACATCTCAACATGACCGCGAAACACGGTAATTTCAGAGACGGTTTTTACCGCGTCTCAAATGTTGTCACTCGGCCGCAGATGGCCGCAATCAACATTGGAGACCGCGATGAAATTCCTCAAAGAAAAACGCCACACAATCAATGAAGTGGCCAAGATGCTTCACGTACATTCTTCTACTGTCTGGCGATGGAAATTGCAAGGCGTACGAGGTGTTAAGCTCAATACCATCATCATCGGTGGCACACGTTACGTGCTCGAATCCGACCTTAACGAGTTCTTGGTCGGATTGAACAATGGCGGCGTGCAACAGAACGAAGACCTCAACTCCCGCGGCAAGGTTGCCGCCGTTCAACTCGATGCTCTAGGTGTGAAGGGGGAGCGTCATGGCTGAGTTGGCTGGCTACCCATCCTCCAAACCACAGGTGATCCTGCTGCCACCAGCAGAGCTGGCCGACTTCCCAGAGCAGGCCGCGATCTTCACCCCGGCGTCCGAAGCCGAGGCCAAGCGACTACGCGACAGCATGGAGCAGGAAGGCCAGCGTGACCCCATCGTTGTGTTGCCGCCGGGCAACAAAGCGGAGCTGCCCGGGCACAGCATCGTGGACGGGCACGGCCGACGAGACGCCGCCGTTGCCCTAGGCTGGTCGGAGGTCCACGTCATTGTCCGCGACGATCTCGCCGACGCCGACATTGCGACAGTCTCGAAGGCCTTTCTTGACTACAACGCCAACCGCCGACAACTCTCCCCGCTCGACCAGGCCATCGTGCTCGTCCGTCGGCACGAAATCGAAACTGGTCGCAGCGTTGACAGATGGGACGGCTACGACATCAACACGGTCACGGCAGACTTGGAGCCGTTCCTGGAAGGGCGAGGCAATAAGACGGCGCGTCGCAACGCGAAGCTGGCATGCTTGCCCGCCCCAATTGTTCAGGCGTACCGCAGTGGCCGCCTGAAGCTCACCGTCGCGGAGAAGGTCTTCAGCCTAAAGCCCCGGTACCGCAATCAGATCGCTGACGCCGTCGCCGACGCCACCCGCGACAACCCCGACGGTAAGTTAAACGACCTCGTCCTCGACGCGGTACACGCGTTGATCCCGAAGCGGGAGTCCAGAGATGACAAGCTTAGCAAGCATCTGAGGAGTATCTGCAATGCCGGCGAGGCTTTCATCAACGACTACGACGACCGTATCGATAGGATCACGCACCCCAGCTGGGGGGAGAAGTACCTCGACGCGATTGCGAAGACGCACGAGTTTCTCGGGAGGCTACGAGAACAGCTCGCGATGACTGGCAACAACCCCGACCCGCTACAGGAACTCGGCAAGTCATTTAGCAGACATCCAGAGAGCACGCACCACGACACCGGCACCGGGAGTACTACATCCGGCGAGAAGGGAGGCGCTTAGCGAAAACCAACCGGACACGGTGTCTCGCTCAATACTGGATTGAACGACAGATGTGTCCAAAGGCAACGGCGCGCAGACCAACAAATCGAGCGCGCCGTTACGAGGAATATTGCGATGAGCGTATCTCATTCTAGTAGCGTGCCGGCCATCCGGCTTAACCTCCCAAATAACCCCATTGAGATCGACGCAAGCAGCCTGATTGAAGCTTGTGTTAACCAGCTTCACGCCGCGCTCAGCGGCGAAACGAAACCGGACAGCGTGACTCTCGTCCGGCCTGCGCAATGGACGCCAGGACTGTTCTACGTTGCGACGAACATGCTCGCGGCACAAAGTGAAAACACGCCTATCGTCGTTGGCGATGAGCAGTACGACGACATGTTCACCGCGGCACTCGCATGCGTAACTTCACCGGCCAACCCGACCCGCCATGAGCGGTCCATCGCCAACGCAATCGAGGCCGCGGCGGCGATCCATCCGACCGCCGCGACTACGACGGCGCAGCAAATCAGCGACCGCGTCAGCGAGGTCGGCGGGAAGCGAACTCCGGCTTCTATCCGGAAGCAGATCGAGGCTCTGACTGCAGACGGAAGCGAGGCCGATGAAGTCGAAAAAGCAAGCCCTCAGCGACTGGCCGAGTTGTTCCTTGAGCACCTCGGTGACAGTGACGGCGAATCACCCGATCGGCTTGTGTACTCGCGAGCGATGGGATGTTTTTACATTTTCGGCGGTGATACATGGTCGGAAATGACTGAAGAAGACATCCTGATTCGAGCAACCACATTTCTACAAGAGAAGGACGAACTTAACGTCACCCGTGCCCTTGTTAGCGACGTCGTGGCGAACCTCCGAGCGATTTGCTTTGTACATGATGGCAACGAGCCGCCACCGTACTGGGTGACGCAGCGTTCCCCGCTTGAGTTGACGAGGCCAAGGCTGGCGCAATTCAGCAACGGGCTCCTCCACCTCGGCAAACTGCTTGGCGTTGACGACGATACTGATGGAATCGACTTGTTCGAGTGCGACACGACTTTCCATCCGGGTAGCGACATTCGGTTCATCAACACCAACGTCTTGCCCTACGACTTCGACGAAGAGGCTGAGTGCCCCGGCTGGCTGATTTTTCTGGACGAGATTCTGCCTCGTGAGTCTTGCGGTGACCGGCGGCAAGAACTTCTGCAGGAGTTCATGGGGTACACACTATTAACCGGGGCCAGCCCTTTTGAGAAAATGCTGATCACGGTAGGCACCGGTAAAAACGGCAAATCGTCCGTCTTGAAAATCTGGGAGCACATGCTCGGTGTCCATAACGTGTCGAACGTTAGTTTTGATCTACTCGGTAAGGATGCTTTGCTGCGGACGATGGTTGGCAAGGCAGCCAATACCACGAGAGAACTGGAGCACGTATCTAGAACCCACGAAGCCAAGCTGAAGCAGATCATCAGCGGCGAGCCACTTACGATCGACCGAAAATATCTGGACGCGATGACGCTGTCGATTCACGCCAAGCTGATTGTTTCCTGTAACTCACTTCCGAATTTTTCCGACACGACCGACGGGGTCTGGCGACGGCTGATCATCATGCCCTTCAACATTAAGATCCCCGACGCCGAAATCAACCCACATCTGTCTGACGAGTTGCTCGGCGAGCTGCCCGGCATCTTCAACTGGGCGGCCGAAGGCTTGCAACGATTGCTGACCAACGGAAGGTTCTCCGACTGCGAGATCTGCGACGCCAAGAAGGGGAAGTACCGACGCGAGGCCAACACTGTTGCCGAGTTCCTGGACCAATGCACGAGGAACCACTCCAGCCACGCGGTGACGACTAAAGGGCTCTACGCGACCTACAAGATTTTCACCGAACGCAACGGACGCCACCCGCTCTCCAACAGTTACTTCGGTCGCGAGATTAAGCGACTTGGTTACGACAAGAAGCGGGTCGGCTCTGTTCTACACCCCAA
>JBMYUK010000328.1:0-3620 GCA_049605275.1 Phycisphaeraceae bacterium | reverse complement strand
TTGCGCTTCGGTTTGGCATCGGTCGCCGAAGACGCCGCGTCGCGGCCCGGCCTGCGCGGAAAGGTTACGAACAGCCAACGGGAGCCATGACCTCTTAGGGGTCGAAGACCGATGAGTTCCCAACCCTCCTCCAGCCCGACCGCGGACATGGCTTCTGCTCCCGCCGCCGAGCCGCCCGCCCAGCCGATGGCCGACGCTCAACACGGCAGCCTGCGCTCGCGTGCGAAACGCGGCACCGCGATCTTCGCCGTCTCGCAGATCATCGGCCAACTCATGCGCCTCGGCAGCAACTTGCTGCTGACCCGCCTGCTCGTGCCCGAGCACTTCGGGATCATGGCTCTGGTCAATATCTATATCTCCGGCATCAACATGTTTTCCGATCTCGGCATCCGCCAGAGCATCGTGCAGAACAAACTCGGCGACGATCAGCGATTTCTCAACACCGCGTGGACCGTGCAGGTCATCCGCGGATTCGCCGTCTGGTTGATCGCGTGCATCCTTGCGTTTCCGATCGCCTACGGCGTTTACGACTTGCCGATCCTTGCGCAGTTGCTTCCCGTTGCGGCGCTGGCATCCGTGGCGCTCGGCTTTCAATCGACCAAGGCCTCGACCGCGAGTCGACACCTGCTCCTCGGCCGAGAGATGTCGATCCAACTCGGTTGCAACGTCATCGGCATCGCGGTCATGGCGGCGATCGCTTACTACTACCAGACCGTCTGGTCGCTGGTCATCGGCGGTGTCGTCAACGCGACGCTCAAATCCGCGCTGACCCACGTCGTCTTCCCCGGTCCCAATAACCGCTTCGCCTGGGACCGCGAAAGCCTCGGCGAACTCATTCGCTTCGGCAAGTGGGTGTTTATGGGCACGGTCGTGGTCTTCGTCGCCAACAACGTCGATCGTCTCGCACTCAGTAAGCTCATCACGACCGAGATGCTCGGCATCTATCAGATCGCGTTTATGCTCTCCAACCTGCCGTCGATGCTCATCAAACGCTTCGGCAACGACGTGGTTTTCCCGATCGTCTCGCGTCAGGCGGAACAGAGCCGAGAGTCAATCCGCCAGAAACTCCTTAAAAATCAACGCAAACTCGCGCTGCTGATGTCGATGCCCGTGTTGCTTCTGGTCTGTGGCGGGGATGTCGTGGTCGAACTGCTATGGGACGACCGTTATCGCGAAGCGGGTTGGATGACCAGCATTCTCGGATTGGGCATGTGGATCGGTATGCTGTACTCGACGAGTCAGCCGGCGCTGATGGCACTGGGCAAGCCGCAGTACGGCATGTTCCTCAATCTCGCTCGCGTGATCTGGGTGGGTCTGGTCGCCTGGGCGGGTTTTCACTACTTCGGGCTCATCGGCTTTCTCGTCGCTTTCGGGCTGTCCGAATTACCCGCGTATCTAGTCGTGGCCTACGCAACAACGCGAGAAAAGATCGCGATGTGGAGGCAGGACGTCTGGATGACGGCGTTGATGCTGCTCGCGGTCGGCGCGGTCGTCATGATCCGCTATTCGCTTACCGGTGATATACCGTTTCTGCCCGATTCCGAGCGTTTCGGGATGCTAGGCGTGTAATTCAAGGAGTTGGCTTGCGGCTGCTGATCGTCATCGTGAACTACAAGACCGCCGGCTTGACGGTCGATTGCCTGGCTTCGCTCGAAGCTCAGGTGGACCCGTCGCGCGACCGCGTCGTCGTCATCGACAACGCTTCGGGCGACGGCTCTCACGAAGCGATCCGCGATGCGATCGAGGGGCGCGGCTGGTCTTCCTGGGCATTGGCCGAAGAAACACCCGGCAACGACGGATTCGCCGCGGGTAATAACTTTGGCATCGAAGTCGGACGCTCGCAATGGGGGCGATTTGAATCGACTCTCCTCCTCAATCCCGACACGGTTGTGCGACCCGGTGCGCTCTCGACCATGCTCGGTTTCATGGCCGATCACCCCGACGCGGCTTTGCTTGGTAGTCGCCTGGAGCATCTCGACGGCACGCCGCAAGAATCGGCGTTTCGCTTTCCGTCGATCTTCTCCTGTTTTGAAGAGGGCGTTCGTTTCGGCCCAATCTCTCGGTTACTCAGGGGCCGAATCGTTGCGATGCCGGTGGCCGAGGCGCCGCACCGCGCCGAATGGCTCTGTGGCGCGAGCCTGATGATTCGCGACGATGTTTTCGAGCGAATCGGTCTCTTAGACGATCAATACTTCATGTACTTCGAAGAAACCGATTTTTGTCTCGCCGCTCGTCGCGCTGGATTCGAGGCGTGGTACGTTCCAGAGGCACGGATCGTCCACCTCGTGGGTAAATCGTCGGGCGTGACATCCAAGCACGATGGCGACGGCCCGGCCAGGCGACGACCCGCCTACTGGTTCGAGTCGCGGCGTCGATACTTCGTGAAAAATCATGGTCGGGTCGGGGCGATGCTCGCGGACGCCGCCTGGATCGTCGGCTTCGGTTTGCACCGGTTGCGTCAACGCCTGATGCGACGGCCGGATCGCGATCCACAGCACCTGCTCGCGGACTCGATTCGACAGAGCGTTTTCTGTCGGGGATTTAAGGTTTGATGTCTGGCCGATCATGAGCGAAGAATCGCAACAACTCGGATGCATCGCCCAGATCAAAGAGGATTGGCGCGCCCACGATCGCGACTGGACACGCCCGGGGTTTCGCGCGGTCGCGATCTATCGTTTCGGTGTATGGCGGATGGGCGTGCAACCCAAGTTGCTGCGTGCGCCCTTGAGCGTGTTGTATCGCATGATGTATCGCTACGTCCGCAACCACTACGGCATCGAATTGCCTTACTCGGCCAAACTCGGACGACGCGTCATCATCGAGCATCAGTCCGGCATCGTCGTACACGGCAACTGCGTGATCGGCGATGACTGCATCATCCGGCAAGGCGTCACGCTCGGCATCCGCCGCGAAGACGAAGTCGATCAGGCACCGCACCTCGGCAAGCGCGTGAGCATCGGAGCGGGTGCCGCGGTCTTAGGCGGCGTTCACTTGGGCGATGGGGCGCAAGTCGGCGCGAACGCCGTGGTATTAAAGGACGTGCCTGCCGGGGGGACGGTCGTCGGCATCCCCGCCAAACTCATCAACCGGTCAAATACAGCGGTCCAGGACAACGAGATAACGCAAGAAACGGAGCGTACGCAGTGAACGAGGTCGGCGTCGTCGCGATCGGTCGGAACGAAGGTGAGCGTCTGAAGCGATGCCTCGCCGCGGCGGTCGCGCAATCGGAGCACGTGGTGTACGTCGACTCCGGCTCGACCGACGGCAGCGTCGAATATGCGCGGTCGCTGGGCGTCGAAGTGGTCGATTTGGATCTCTCGAAGGCGTTTACTGCGGCGCGGGCTCGCAACGCGGGTTATCGCAAACTCGTCGAAGTCGCCCCGCAAGTCCGCTACGTTCAATTCGTGGATGGCGACTGCGAAATGGTCGAGGGGTATCTCTCGAAAGCGGTCGCCGCGTTCGAAGAAAACGATCGATTCGCGGTGGTGTCCGGGCGCCGCCGCGAGCGTCACCGCGATGCAGCCGGTGCCGGTGCCGATGTCGGCCAGTCGAAGTGGCGGCCCGGCGGGCTCGACGGGCGGTTCGGTGATCTCCGGGACCTCGTCGATCGGCTCGGCGTC
>JBMYUK010000327.1:0-3650 GCA_049605275.1 Phycisphaeraceae bacterium | reverse complement strand
TCGGGTTCGAGACCATTTGGACGGTCAGGCTCTCGTGCTTGAGCGAATCGGACTTGGCGGAGTCGAGCAGCTTGGAAAACTCGAACTTCTTGGTCTGCGCGTCGCGAATCGGCAGCGGCAGCGATTCGTCTTCCAACAGGTAAGCCCACTTGACCCAGTCTTTGGCCGTGGTCACGATCGCCTCGGCCCCCGCCGCTTGGGCAAGATCGATCAGGCCGCGCAGCTGCCTGCGGCTGTACGCGTGGTGGTCGGGCAGCGCCTCGCAGTGCACGACCGAGCCGACGTGCCGCCCGAGCGTCGCTTCGAACGCCCCGGGGTTACCGATACCGACGACGCCCATCACCGCCTTGTCGCGGAGGTGCGACAGGTCGCTGCGCTCGTCGGCCGCGTCGAGGTACCCGGTCCAGTCGTGCTGCGCATGAGCGATCGGCGGACAACCGATGAGCGTCGCGATCTCGCGGTCGAGTGTCGCGAGCGCCTCGGCCGAGACCTGATCGCTGCGCGTCACGACCACGGCGTCGGCGCGGCGCAGCGCGGACCTGGGCTCGCGCATCAGCCCGCGCGGCAGCAGGTGGCCGAAGCCCCACGGGTTGGTCGCATCGATCAGCACGAGGTCCAAGTCGCGTCTGGCCCGCCGATGCTGAAACCCGTCGTCGAGCACGAAACAACTGATCGCCGGGTCCTCCCGCAGCGCGATCCCCGCCGCCGCGACCCGGTCCGGATTCGGCTCGACGCGGACCGTCTCGCCCCAGCGCTGTCGGTGCTCTTCCGCCTCGTCCCCGCCGCGATAGCCCCGCAACAGGATGCACGGCCGATGCCCCTCTTCGAGTAGGCGCTCGACCACCCACCCGACCATCGGCGTCTTGCCCGTCCCGCCGGTCGTGAGATTGCCCACCGACACCGTCGGCCGACCGAGCGCGTGACGACGCTTCGCCCCGATCGCAAAACCCGCCGACCGCAACCCATTGCCCAACGCGTAGCCCGGCACCGCGAGCGACAACGCAACGCGCAAAGCGCCGCCGACCAGCGACGCGTCCTCGTCGGACATCGCCCGCAACGCTCTCGTCTGAACGCTCATGCCCGGAGTCTAGCAAGCGAATCGCGACGACCCACGAACTACGACCGACGACCAGTCGCCGCCGAGCATCCATCACGCACCAGCTACGCGCCGGTCACGCGCGGCTTTCTTCGATCGCCTCGTGCTCGGCCGCTTCGCCCGCGCTCTCGGATAACGCGACGAGCGCCTCGGCCGCTTCGTCGGGGTTTCTGGGCTGAGCGATTTTGATGTTCCAATTGACCGCGCCGCAGTCCCCGCAGCCGTGCGCGAGCAGCGGGCGGAGCTTCTTGTAGTTGCCAAAGAGGTCTTTTTCCCCGGCCACGGGCGACCAGCCGAGCGAATTAACCCCGGAGAAAACCTTGATGAGTTGCAGCTTGTCGCTGCCGCAGGCGATGCATTTCATGGCGTGGCCCCAAGAGGTGAACGCGAGACAGGCCGACCCAGCATAACGACGCGGCCCGAGCCGATCCAGCATTTTACAAGAAGAAAGCGGCCGTAAATCAATTGTATGACGGGCTTTGCGATGATCGATACGAGCTAGACACGAAGCGCCGCGACGAGCTTGCGCGCCGCATGGCCGCGGTGGCTGATTGCGTTTTTCTCGCGCGGGTCGAGCTCGGCCGAGGTGCAGCCGCGATCGTCCAGCCAGAACAAGGGGTCGTAGCCGAAGCCGTTCGCACCTCGGCCGGCGTAGGGATGAGCGGGGTCCTCGGCGTGGTCGGGCGTGATGATCCGCCCCTCGAACGTGCCGCGCACGCAAACCGGCTCGCGCTCGTCGCTCGGCCAGGCGACCGCCATCGCACAAACGAACCGCGCGGTGCGCTGGTGAGGCGGAGTATCGCCGAGCGCTTCGAGCAGCTTCCTGTTGTTCGCCGGGTCGACAACCTCGCGCGGCCCAACGACGCCCGAGTACCGCGCACTGACCACGCCAGGCGACCCGCCCAGCGCATCGACCTCGAGCCCGCTGTCATCTGCCAGGCAAGGCCGACCCGATACCTCCGCGTAGTAGCGCGCCTTCAGCAGCGCGTTGCCCTCGAAGGTCGATTGATCTTCAACCGGCTCGGGCACATCGACCCCCGCCTCCCGGAGCGACGTCAACTCAAGGTCCGCCCCGACCTCGCGTACCACGGCCATGATCTCGTCGATCTTGTGCGGGTTGCTGGTGGCGATCAGGAGTTGCATCGATGGAGCCCAATGGTAGCGGCAAGGCGTTTTGTCCACAGATTCCACACTTCGCACAGATTCAAGGCAGCAAGGCAAGTGGCCACAAGAAGGCACAAAAAGGACAAAACCAAACCCTTGCATTTTTATCTTTTCACGACCTCTACGTGATCGAGGATGGAGGATTACTGCCTTGCTTCGTGTTCTTCGTGCCTTCGTGGTTGGTATCGGTGCGATCTGTGAAATCTGCGGACGACTTGTCTCGACATCAAGTGTTCACGCGCCTAGCAAGAGGTACCGGTTCCAAGGCAATCGTTCTCAGGTCGTTTACCTCATCCCCAACACCCAACACCCAATCACATATTCCACCAGTCGAGATCGATCTCCGGGAAGATCACGTCGTGGATGTCCGCGTCTTTGATTTCGTGTTTCTCGACATCGGTCAGCCCGCCGAGGTAGGCCGAGTCGGCGTGGACTTTCTCGGCGATGTCCATGAGCGTTTCGAAGCGGGTGACGTTCTGCATAAACCGCTTGATGCCGTAGTCCACCGCCTGGCCGCGGCGGATCACGAACGGCCAGTCGCTCGCCTGCATCAAGAGCAGCTGTCGGCCCGCCTTTTCTAAAAGCTCTTTCAGCTTCTCTTCGCCCTTCTCGCGCCAGGGCATCTCGTTAAGCGCCTTGCCGAAGTTCGTCTCGCAGCGGTAGAGGATGTCCCACATCCAGTTGACCTGCTCGTTGGTCCAGACCCGGTGATCGCCCTCTTCGCCCCACGAGCCCTCGGGCATGGACACGACCTTGTCGACGAACGTCGAGTCCAGGTATTCGCTGGTCGTGACGACGTCGATCTCGTCGATCGCGTTGAGCGAGAGCATGACGTCGCGGAGAAACTGCGGGCCTTCGAACCACCAGTGGCCGTAGAGCTCGGCGTCGAAGGTGCAGACGACCACGCCCTTCTTGCCGGTCTGCTCTTTGTACTTGTACAGCCGCTGCTTGATCATGTCGCAGAAGTGGCTGGCGTGCTGGTGCAGCTTGGCGTCGATGTCCTGCGGGTAGTACAGGTGCTTGTCGCCGAGGTCGACCTTGTTGCCGGTGATCTTCCAGTAGCGCAGGCCGCGCTTGGGTCCCCAGGCCTTGTGAAACTCGAGGTACTCGCCCGACGCGGGGTAGCCGAAGTCGCCGGACCACACCTGCTCGCAGGCGACCTGATCTCGCGCAAACGCGACCGCCCGGCCTAGGCCCGTGCCGTCGGAGTTCACCCAGTGCGCTTCGTTGACCGAGCGCCAGCCGCGTTTGGCGTATTTCTCCGCGTCCTCCCAGCCGACCTTGTGCCACGCGTCGTTGTCGAAGACGTACTCGCTCTTGCAGCCCTCGATCAGATGGTTCTCGACGAAGAAGTGCGTGATGCCCTCGTCCGCGACGAGGTGCTCGATGC
>JBMYUK010000326.1:0-3650 GCA_049605275.1 Phycisphaeraceae bacterium | reverse complement strand
GAAGGGGATGCCCTCGGCCGTGCCCGTGATCTCGGTTTGGAGGCGGATGTCTAAGGCCATGTCGGGAACGGTGACGACGCCCGAGCCGGTGATGCGCAGGCCCTGCGCGAAGAGCTGGCGATCGGCGATGGTGAATTCGGTGCCGCGGGTTTCCATCCAGAGCTCGTTGAAGATCAGTCGATTGCCGATGATGTCGAACTCGGCGGCGCCCTTATCGAAGCCGCGGCGGTCGGGGATGTTGAGGTTCATGGCCTGAACGAGGAAGAGTTCGAGCGGGGTTTCGGCGAGGAGGCCGGCGTCACGGATGCGGGCGCTGCCTCGGCCGTAGCGCTCGCCGTCGGGGTCGTAATCGGTGTCTAGCATGAGCGAGGCGCTGACGAGTCCGGAGTCGAGTTCGCGGACGACGAGCGTGTTGTCGCCGCCCTCCCACGGCTCGTCGGGTTTGAACATCGGCGCGAGCTCGGCGTCGTGGATCGAGCCGTTGATGCGTGCGCCGCCCTCGGGGAAGAGATCGAGCGAGCCTTCGACGACGAGCGTGCCGTGGTAGATCGACCCGGTGCCCCGGCCGGATCGGAGCACGCGCGGGTCGAGGCGGTTGTCGGCGCTGATGCGAAACCGATCGACGCGTCGCTTGTTGCCTCGGAACGAATCGGCTTTGAGCGTGAAGGCCATGTCGGGCAGCGCGTTGTCGGGTGTGTCGTGGATGTGGAGATCGATCGATCCCTTGAACTCGGTGACGGGCAGGCCGCCGATGACGACCGCGCTGTCGGGTAGCAGGATGCGTCCGTTGAGGCGGGTGGTCTGCGACGGCGCGCCGGTGTTGGTCATGATGAGATCGCCGGTGTCGAGGACGACTTTGCCCTCGTGCTTGATTGCGTCGATCGCGCGTTCGGCGGCGTCGGGGATAAGCAGCCGAGCGGTCTGGCCGATCGCGCTGGTCTCGCCGGCGAAACTGAGCCCGATACGCGGCGCGGCGTCGAAGCCGATGTCGCCGCTGGCGGTGAGTCGGCCGGTCGCGCCGTCGGGGTCTTCGAACGTGCCCGCCAATTCGTCGAGTTGCAAGACGTCGGTGAAGACGGTGGCCGAGCCGGTCATCTCGGTGTAGCTCATGCGTCCGCCGAGCAGGTTGAGCGCGAGCGCATCGGGATCGAGCGTGGCGCGGAACCCGTCGGGCCGATCGGCGGGGTTGGGTTGCCAGTTGAGCACGGCGTCGAGTCGGCCGGCGGGCTGATACTTATTAAAAAGTCCTGTGAGTTGGCCGCGCAGCTTGCTGTCGGGCGGGAGGACATCGAGCAGCTGGTCGGTGAGCGTGATGTTTTCGCAGTCGAAGGTGAGATCGGCCGAGGTGCCGATCGGGTCGGACCAATCGACCTCGCCGGTGATCTCGACGGCGGACTCGTTGTAGACGCCGCTGAGTCGCAGGGCTTTGAGGTCTTTGGTGCTGAGGATGAATCGGCCGACGACTTGGTCGATGGTGACGTCGCCGTCGTAGGGCGTCGCGCTCGCGCCGGTGACGAGGACATCTAGGCTGAGGTCGGGCTCGTCGGCGCCTTCGCGTTGAAAGAGCTCGCCTTCGAGTTGGAAGAGGCCGGTGAGCTTGAGGTCGGTGAGGAGTTTTTCCGCCTGATCGCCGAGGGCGCTGAGGAGCAGCGCGTCGATGGGCAGTGCCGCGTCGGTGAGCTGGATGGTCGGGATGTACGTGCCGTCGGGCGCTCGGTTGGCGGCGCCGTCGAGGGTGAGTCCGCCGCCGGTCGGCGAGACGAGGCTGAGCTGTTTGATGTTGACGAAGTCGCCGCCGATCTCGATCTGCCCGCCGGTCGCGGTGAGGGGATAGGGGAAGTCCTCGGCGACGAGGCTGAGTCCCTTGGCCTGGACGTAGGCGGTGACGGAGTAGTCTTCGTCTTCGCCGAAGGGCCGATGGATGTCGACGCCGACGGCGAGCTTGCCGCCTAACTCGAAGACCGGGGCCGAGGACGCGTCGCCCTTGCGATCGATCACGAGGCCGCGATCGAGCAGCGCTTGATAGGCGTCTTGGTTGAGGAATCGGCCGAGGTTTTTTCTGGCGTTGGGCTTGAGGGCATCGCGCAGCGTCTGGTCGATGGGCAGGCCGGTGATCGCGATGTCGAGATCGACCTCGGCGGTGTCGCTGGCGGGCGCGGCGAAGCCGGTGAGCTGGAGATGCGCGCCGCTGACGGACTGGGCGGTGAGCGGCTGGTCGGTGCCGATGCTCACGCGGTCCTGCCGGATGCGGATGTCGCCGCGGACCGCTTCGAGCGGCAGGGGGAACATCGCGTGGGTCATCTTCGCATCCAACACGCTGAGGTCGACCTGCCAATCGTCTTCGCCCATGTTTTCGGGCGACACGAAACGCGCGGACAGTTGGAACGTGCCGCTGGGTCGGAAGCGTTGGTAGCCCTCGCTGGTCAGCAGGTTGGTCGCGAGGACGGCCTGGAAGTCTTCGCTGAGCGTGAAGGGCTCGGTGTCGATGCGGATCTCGAAGCGTTCTTCTTCGAGTAGCCCCCCCGCGCCTTCGATCGTGTAGTTGATCGGGCTCAGGCCGATGCCGTCCTGCTTGACCGCGCCCGAGCCCTTGAGGCTGAAGACCTGTCGATCGCCGAGGTGTTCGATGACGCCCTCGCCGCTGAGTTGGGTCATGCGGCTCTTGATGACCTTGAGGAGCGAGGCGATGTCGCGCTGCTCGGGGTCTTCGAGGTCGAGGATGTCGAGGTTCATGGCGACATCGACGAACTTCAGCCGGACCTCGTGGAGGTCGAGCGTGCCCTGCGCGTCGGGTTTGAGCGACAGCGCGAGGCTCGGCACCGAGCCCTTGGGCGCAAGCCGGGACCAGAGGCGGCGGAACTCGGCGGGGACGAAGAAGCGCTGCTCGTCTTCGAAGCGGAAGTGATCGGCCTGCATGTCGAGCGACGGCACGGAGAGATCGAATCGGCCGGTGAAGCCGATGTTTTCGACGCCGGGTGGCGCGTCGGTTTCGGCCAGTTTGAAGCGATAGGCCTTGGGCTTGTCGCCGTCGGGCGTGAGCTCGCCTTGGACGACCATCTCGCCGAGGGAGACGATGCCTTCGGGCGTGAGTTGATCGAAGTGGATCTTGCCGTCGACGATGCGGACCTGAGGGATGGGCGCGTCGTCGCCGCTGTCTTCGGGGGCCTGGATGAGTTCGTAGTTGAAGAGACCGGTCTCGGCTTGCTCGGTGAGGTGGAGAACGGGGTTGACGAGGTCGATGCGGTCGGGTCGGTAGGTGCCGTCGATCAGGCCGCGGGGCTCGCCGGCCATGTCGATGCGGTCGGCGGTGAGGAGCGTGCCGAAGTCGCCGTCGACGCCGGGGACGCGGAGCGCGATGCCGTGGAGCGTGAGTTCGCCCTTGCTGTTGACGGTGGCGTGTTCGATGACCGCGTCGCAGCCGGTGGATTCGAAGAGCGCGGCCTCGACGATCGGGATCAGCTGCGCCGGGCGGGTGTACCACCAGACCACACCGAGCGGCGTGAGCACCGCGAGCAGCAACACCAAGAGGCTGATGCGCAAAAGCCACTTTCGCCGGCGGCGTTTTTTCAATCGCAGGATAGTCGGATCGCGGTCGCTCACGCCGTGCATTCTAAAGGTTTATCCGAGATGCACGACGCCCCTTGCACGCC
>JBMYUK010000325.1:0-3653 GCA_049605275.1 Phycisphaeraceae bacterium | reverse complement strand
CCCGCTCCCGCGAAGAGATCGACACGCTCATGGAGCTTTACGTCGCGTATCTCGAATCCGAGCGGCAGCTCTTCTTCGACAACAACGTGCGGTTCAACCAGATCGGTCGGCGCGACGGCCTGCCCACCGAAGTGCTCGACGCGCTCGACCGCATGAAGGCCGACACCGCCGGCCACGACGGGCTGACGATGACGCTCGCGCTCAACTACGGCAGCCGGGCCGAGATCACCGACGCGGTCCGCGCGATCGCGGACAAAGTGGCCGAGGGTGCTTTAGCATCCGGATATATATCCGAGCAAACCATCGCCGATCACCTCTACACCGCCGACCTGCCCGACCCCGACCTGTTGATCCGCACCGCGGGCGAGATGCGACTGAGTAACTACCTGCTCTGGCAGCTCAGCTACGCCGAGTTCGTCGTGACCGACGTCTGCTGGCCCGACTTTACGATCGACGAATTAAACAAAGCGCTGGCGTCGTTCAAGGGGCGCACGCGTCGCTTCGGCGGCGTCGTCTAACGCTCGTACGGATACGTGGCCGGCAGGAAACGCAGGCTCAGCCCGCTGAGTTCGTGCAGCTTGATGAGCGTGGCGATCGCCGCGTCGCAGTTAGGATCGCCCGCCTTGAGTCGCCGCTGCTCGTCGAGCGGAAGCACGACATAGTCGCGGTAGGTCTGCCCGCTCGCGACGAGCGCAAGCTGGATCGACGCCTTACTCGCGAGCGAATCGCTCACGGGGTTGAACGTGATCGCGCCGATCGATTCGTAGAGGTCTTGATATTCCCCCGGGCTGAGTTTCACGGTGGTTGCCTCGTCGCCGCCCGCTCGATCGACGACGCCGACCGCGGCGCGGAGCGTGCGGTTGTCTTCGAGGGTGAAGGTCGCGTTGTACGGCGGGCTGATCCCAGGACTCGCGGGCAGCGTGATCGAGGCGATGAGCGAGAAGTCGGCCGGCACATCGCCCCCGCCGAGCGTGCCCGAGCCGGAAGTGGAACAACCCGCAACGACCGACAGACCGATGAGCAGGCAGACGATACGCGGTACAAAGGTTCGTTGCATCACAGCTTCCTCTTGAAGTTCATGCCTTTCGGGTCCGCCACCGCGGCGACCGCGACCTGGATCGACCGAGCCCCGGCCGACCGCATCAGCTTACAGCACGTGCTAAGCGTTGCGCCGCTCGTCTTGATGTCGTCGACCAGCAAGACCTGCCAGCCCCGCAGATCGACTTCGCGCAGCGCGAAGGATCGCTTCACGTTCGCCTCCCGCTGCGAGGGCACAACCGACGGCTGCGGCGGCGTCCAGTCCGTGCGCTGCAACAGCGGAACGAGCGGCCAGCCCCGGGCCTTCGCCAGCGACTCGGCCATCAGCTCCGCCTGATTAAAACCCCGCCGCCAACGCCGACGCCAGTGCATCGGGATGCACGCGACCGCCATCCGATCCGTCTCGATCGGCTCGCCCACCCGATCCGCGAGCAGACGACCCAGATGCGGCGCCCACGACCACTGCCGGCCGAACTTCATCTGCTTCAACCACCCGTCCACAGGCGCGTCGTACGCCGACAGACGCGTCACCCGATCCCAAGCCAACCGCTTATCCCGACAAAACGCACAGCCGTCGGCCAACACCGAGCCCGGCCCGGCCGACGCCCCGCATCGATGGCAGTAGTCCCCAGGCTCGTCGGGCGCCCAATCACCCGCTAGCGACAACTCGCTCGATACCACCGTCGGCCAAACGCGATCGAGCACGGCACTCGTCCGATGAGCCCAACCCCGAATCGTCGCACGCGTTTTCACGCCGTCATCATAATCGCCGTCGCCCCCGATGCGAAGCCGCGCGTTTGAATGCGCAGCATACGGCTCGTGTACGACACGTCATGCCGCTCACGAGACGTATACTGACCACGTGACCACCGACCCACAGACCCCCGCGATCAGGCCCCTGATCATCTCCGCGCCCTTCGGCAACTACATCCAGCCCGACGGCGTCACCGCCACCCTCGGCACCTTCACCGCCCAACGACGCGGCGGCGTCCTCAATCGCGTCTGGCGCGTCCTCCTCACCGTCCGCTACTACCCACGCATGAAAGCATGGGTCAACCGCATCGGACTCCGAAACCCCGGCATCGACTGGCTCGTCGCCAAAAACCAGTCCCCCAGCCCCGGCAAGGCCGACGTCAACGACAAGATCGTCTCCATCCACGGCTTCACCCCCGACGACTGGACCGTCCTCCTCGACAAAACCGCCGCCCTCAAACCGCTCGCCATCGAGCTCAACATGAGCTGCCCCAACGTCGGCCACATCGCCTGGCCGCCCGACCTCTTCGATAAGGCCCGCGCTACCAACGTCCCCGTTATCGTCAAAATCCCACCCGTCAACTACGACGCCATGGTCGAACAGGCCTACGCCGCGGGCCTGCGACTCTTCCACTGCTGCAACACCCTCCCCAACCCCGGCGGCGGGATGAGCGGCAAACCCCTCATGGCCGTCGCCCTGCAGTGCATCCAGGACCTGCAACGCAAGCCCTACTTCGACGAACTCACCCTCATCGGCGGCGGGGGCATCTACGAACCCGACGATGTCGACGCCTACGCCGACCTCGGCGTCAGACACGCCGCCGTCGGCACGAAAGTCATGAACCCCAAATACCTCCTCGGCACCTCGGGCATCACCGAGATCCAGCAACGCGCACAAGACCGACTCGGCGAGCAGCCGCGCTAGCCCCGACGCCGCGGGCGCGCTAGCCGTGCGCACTCACTGAACTCTAACCTGCGCTTAACACGCATCGTCGAAACAAGACCCAAAACGGGGCGCGCACAACCGACGCACCACCCCGCAAGCCCCCCCAAACCCGCTCTCCCCCTCGAAGCCCTCTCCCCTCCGAACCCTCCCCTCGAAGCCCACCCCGCCCCGGGGTGGGCCCGGGTCTTCCCGACCGCCTCAACCCTCGTGCGCCTCATCCTCGCGCCTCTCCCTCATCTAAGCACCGACCGACCCCGTCGCGCGCGCAGCCGATGCGCTAAACCCAGCCCCGCAACCCTTGCCAACCGACGCGAGCGCGAGAACTTTTCGCCCCGCATCCCTTCGATGCACCGCGTGTGCGCGGCACGCCCCACGGTCGGCTGCCCCGCTGATTCACGTTTTCTCATCGGACGCGATCCACGCGCGTTCCTCGTCGTTGTACCCGATGAACGCGCCGCACTCCGGGCATTCGTGTCGGGCAGAAAAAAGGGGTCGGGAGTGCTCTGTAGAAACCCTCTGTGGTAAAGATATAAAACAACCATGAGGTTCTGTGCAAGGACCATGAGTTTGAGTTCCAGGCTTCGGGTTTTGTCGCTCCTTGCGGTGAGGGCTTCGCCTTGGCCGGCTTTGATCATCCGCATGACGGTCTCGACTTGCCAGCGTTGGCCGTAGACGTCGTCGGGATCGAAGTCGGTTGCCATCAGCCAACGCCACTTGCCGGCGGGCGGCTTGTCGGTCGGCCGGCCGATCTTCGGCGGGATGATCGAATCGATCTCCAAGTACTCCCGCAAGAGTTCGTGATTGTTCTCGCTGTCATAGCCCGCGTCCAGCAGCATCGTGTCGGGCACGACCTGGCCGGTCATCGCTTCCATCAACGGCAGCAGTTCGTTGGCGTCCGGCTTCGGGCCGACGCCGG
>JBMYUK010000324.1:0-3655 GCA_049605275.1 Phycisphaeraceae bacterium | reverse complement strand
TCGGAAGTTGCCGGGGGGAATGCCCCGCAGCAGGAAGCGTCCGTCGGCGTCTGTCTGGGCGACCGGCGTGCCGCCCGCACCCGTCGGTGCACCCTGGCGTCGTCGGCGACGGTTCGACGGGCGCTGGGGTTTGATTGTCCTCAGCCGGCTGGGGCGTTGTATCTTCGGCCGACTCACGCCCGCTCGCTTTCGCAGACCAGCCGGGCAAGCCGCGCTTCAGGTCCTCGAGAAAAGTCGGCTTGACCCCGCCGAAGACCTCGACGACGCGGCCGTTCACGACGATCAGCGTTCGAGGCACCGTCGGCAACTTCATCGCCATCGCCGCCTCGGTCTTCGGGTCCAACAGCACCGGCAGATCGACCTCGCGGCCCGCCGTCGACTCGAGCGCGGCCAGCCACTTCGTCATTTTCTCCGACCGCTCGCCCACCGCCACCGCGTACACCGTGGCCGGCTGCGATTGCTCGATCGACCACGCCCGAAAGTCGGCCAGCGCGGGCAGGTCGAGCACGCTGGTCTTGGACCAACTCGCAAAAAACTCGAGCACGACCACGCCCTCGTTCAACTCGGCGAGATTGACCTTCTCGTTATCGCCAAGACGCTCCAAAGCGAGGTCCACAAGCGGCATGCCGATGAGCGACGCACCCGCCGCGACACCGCCGCCGCCGCCCGGACCCGCGCCCTGTCCGCCGCCCGCGCCGGCCTGTGCGTTCCCGCCGTTGGGCGAGAGAAACGCCGCAAGCGTCGAAAACTCGTGCGAACGCGACACGTCCAGTTCGAACACCTCGTCGGCGATCGGCTCGTTCACCGACACCCAGTCGATGCCGTAGTAAAGACGCACCGCGTCGATCCCGCTGTTGGCCAGTCGCTGCGCGTCGATCTCGAGGAGCAGGCTGTCGAGCAGCTTATCGTCCGCACGCATCGCGAGCGTCGTCGCCCCCTGAGCCCCGGGCAGGCGAAGCGTCAATACCTCGGCCGGGATGTCGTCCAGCAACACCCGCGTCGCCGCCGACCGCTGACCCCCGCTGAGGACGCTCATCGGCGACTCGGCCGTCAGCAACACCAGCGCCGGCGGCAGCGGCTGCGTCAAGTCCGGAAAGATCCCGACCAACGTCGCGAACGTCAACGCGTCGCCCAGCGGCGTCCGCAGGTGTCGGCCCGGCAGCGCATCGGCCACCAGCAACACGTCCCGCCCGTCGCACACCAGCGTGTACCCCGGTCGCTCGACACGCAGCCGCTTGCCCGGCCGGTCGAACCAAATCCGATAGTCCGCCGAGACAAATTCCGTCTCATCCGGATAGCTGAAGTACTGCGAAAAGCGCACCTCGATCGCCGCCGACTCGACCGCCCGATGCGCCGCCACGACCGCTTGCGATTCCGACTCCGAATTCGTCTCCGCGACGCCGCCGCGATCGATCCCCTGCCCCGGTGGAGCCGGCTGAGCATCGACCGCAACACCCAACCCAGCGCCGAGCACAAGCACCACGCCCGCGATCCACCGAGCCATCCACCGCGGCGTGACACCCTCGCAGGCCCCGTTATCCAATCGATTCGACATCCCCCCAGCATAACGTCGCAACGCCGCGTGCCAACCCCCTCGCCACCCCTCAAACCCCGCCCCGCCACTTGCAAGCGGCACTAAAAATGATAAACTTACCGACCCGACGCGGGTGTAGCTCAGTGGTAGAGCGTCACGTTGCCAACGTGAATGTCGAGAGTTCGAATCTCTTCACCCGCTTTCAAATCTAAACACACGGTCAATCACACCTTACGTGAACCTGCCTGTGTACGGCAGCGTGACCTGAAGACCCGGAAACTTTGGTAGTACTACCAAAGTTCTCATCGGGGCCTTTGGAGACACGCATGCCCCGCAAAAATCACATCCCCAAGTACGGCATCCACAAGCCCACCGGTCAAGGCCGCACCACGCTCAACGGAAAGACCTACTACTTCGGCCCATACGAGGACGAGGCGAGCTACAACAACTACAAGAAGTTGATCGCCGAGCATCTGGCCGGCGGTGTCACCGACGCTGAGTTGCCGACGACTGACGGTCTGCCCGACATCCTCATTTGCGAACTGATGGTCCGCTACCTCAAACACGCCAAGGGCTACTACGTCAATAAAGACGGCGAGCCAACCGGCACATACACGAACGTCGCCTACTCATTGAGACCCTTGCGGGCGTTGTATGCAGACACACTCGCCCGGGACTTCGGTCCTAAGGCCCTCAAACTCGTCCGTGAACACATGATCGAGTTCGAGGACCTGTCCCGTAAGTTGATCAACGACCGAATCAACACAATTCGGCGGATGTTCAAATGGGGAGTCAGCGAAGAACTGGTGCCAGCAGCGGTGTACGAATCGCTGCGGTCTGTCGATGGTTTGCGTCGCGGTAGGACCCGCGCCCGTGAGACCGAGCCGGTGCCGCCGGTACCCGACGAAGTTGTCGAGAAGACCCTGGCGTTCATGTCCCCGGTTGTCGCCGATATGGTCCGCGTGCAGAGATTGACAGGGATGAGGCCCGGCAGCGTTGTGCTCATGCGGCCCTGCGACCTCGACCGATCTGACAGTGTCTGGGTCTTCACGCCGTCGAGCCACAAGACCGAACACCATGGCATCGAGTTGAAGATTCTCCTGGGCCCACAGGCCCAGGCGATCCTTAAGCCGTATCTGACCAGTCGTTCTCCCCACGCGTTTATCTTCTCCCCCGCCGAGGCCGCGGCCTGGCATCGCGAACAGCGGGCGGCCAAGCCCTCGACCCGCAAGACGAAGATCTATCCCTCGGAGCGCAAGCGTGTCGAGCGTGAGAAGCGGGAACGAAAACGCCGCAAGCCGAAGCAGCAGCCCGGCGACCGGTACACCGAGCCGAGCTACTACCGGGCAATCGTGTACGCACTCGAACGGGCCAAGAAGGCCGGCGTCGAGATCCCGCACTGGTTTCCCAATCAACTGCGTCATACCCACGCCACTGATGTCCGGAAGAACTTCGGGATCGAGGAGGCCAGCATCCTGCTGGGCCACCGTAACATTCGCACAACCGAGATCTACGCAGAGCGCGACCTGAATCTCGGAAAACAGGTGGCGAAGCGGACGGGCTGATTCCTGTGCAATCAGTACCATACAAACCATGCCAGCCAAAAAACATGAAGCAGACGATCAAATTGTCCGTCAAAAAAAACTTGAACAGGCGATAGAGTACGTGACGGTTCTTGAAGCTCACCACAAGCGAATCAAAGCCACGCTCAAAACCGAAGTCATTAAACAGCTAGAAGGACTCAATGGCCCAAGATTAGTTCAAGCTATTACAGAAGCGCTCGTGCCGCTCTCTAAGGAAGGCTTAACGGACAATCTGATCTCAAGCGATTTAGCACGAATATGTAGTGACCTCGGGGATGGGTATATCGCCAAGGTGAGCGAGTTATGGTCCAAGTTCCAAAATAACGAACAGGATGTTTTGGATCATTGCAAGCGTCACCCAAATGATGCAGACGCAGTAATGGCGGCGGCTCACCTTGCCGACAGCATACTTCACTTAATTGACCTGATGTTATTGCCGGCGAGAGAGTTAGCTGACGAGCTGATCAGCGTAGCCGAAAAGAAAGCACGGCCTACAAGCGAAATAAGCCGGCGTAAGAAAATACGTGATGAGCGAATC
>JBMYUK010000323.1:0-3685 GCA_049605275.1 Phycisphaeraceae bacterium | reverse complement strand
AGCGTGGTCCGACGGCCTCATCGCCATCAACGGCCACCTCGGCTCGTCCGTCGCCTACCACCTCGTCAAATACCACCAATCCAAAGACCCCACCCACTACAAAAACGCCAAGGCCGAGGCCCAGTGGCACAAAGACCTCTTCGGCACGAACGAGCGGGGCGAGCCGCGCTTCTACCTCGAGATGCAGCGCCACGAAGAAAAGCTGCAGGACGAGATCAACCCGTACATCAAGCAACTCGCGGCCGAACTCGACATCCCGCTCGTCTGCGACAACGACGCGCACTTTATGACCGCCGACGACTGGGACGCGCACGACACGCTCTGCTGCATCTCGATGGGCAAGATCAAGTCCGACGACAGTCGGCTGCATTATCCGCGCGATCTCTATGTCAAGACCGCCGACGAGATGATCCGGGCCTTCGCCGACACGCCCGAAGCCGTGGCGAACACCGTGCGGATCGCCGAGCGATGCAACGTCGAGGTCGATTTCGATGCCAACCACGCGCCCGTCGTCCGCCCCGTCTACACCGAGCGCCTGCAAAAGCTCTTAAAAACAAAGAAATACAAGAACCCTGCCGAGCTCGTCCTCGACTTCCAATCCGATCACGCCCTCGGCTCCAACGCCTGGCTCAAAGACTTCTGCGCCCAGATCATCGTCGAGCCGGTGAAAGAAGACGAAGAAGAGGGCGACGTCGATCGCGCTCAACTCGAAAAAGACTGCGACCACGCCCTGCGCCTGCTCTGCGAGGCCGGCCTGATCTGGCGCTACGGCAAAGACGGCATCACCGACGAAATCCGCGCCCGCCTCGAACGCGAACTCAAAATCCTCTCCGACAAACTCATCTCCGCTTACTTCATCATCTGTTGGGACTTCGTCAACTACGGCCGACAAAACGGCATCCCCTGCAACGCCCGTGGCTCGGGTGTCGGCACGATGACCGGCTTCGTCATGGGCCTGAGTAACGCCTGCCCCGTCGAGTACGGGCTGCTCTTCGAGCGATTCACCGACCCCGACCGATCCGAATACCCCGACATCGATATCGACATGTGCCAGGACGGCAGAGGCGATATTCTACAATGGGTTAGAGAAAAGTACGGCTACGTCGCGCAGATCATCACCTTCGGAACACTCAAAGCACGGGCCGCAATCCGCGACGTCGGCCGTGTCATGGACCTGCCGCTGCCCGAGGTCGATAAGGTCTGCAAGCTCGTCGGCGACGGATTGAAGACCACGCTCGACAGCGCGATCGAGCAGGAACCCGACCTGCGAAAAGTCTACGACGACTCGCCGCAGATCCGAAGCGTCTACGACACCGCACGCCGACTCGAAGGCATGGCCCGACACGCCGGGGTCCACGCCGCGGGCGTCATCGTCGCGACCCAGCCGCTCGACAACATCTGCCCGCTCTACAAGCCTCCGGGCCAGGACGATCAGATCGTCACGCAGTGGGACGGGCCGACCTGCGAGCGCGTGGGCCTCCTCAAGATGGACTTCCTCGGGCTGCGGACGCTCTCGATCATCGAGCGTGGAAAAGCCTTGATCGCAGAGGATTTTCCGACCTCGCAGATCAAGTCGGCCGTGAAGCCCGCGGCCGGAAGCGAGCAGGCCGAGGGCGCGGATCAGGACGACCCGGCCTACGACCCGCTGGACCTCGAGCGGCTCAAGTACGACGACCCGCGCGTCCTCTCGCTCTTCTCGCGGGGCGAGACCGCGGGCGTGTTTCAGTTCGAGTCCGGCGGCATGCGCAACCTCCTCATGGCGATGAAGCCCGACCGCCTCGACGACCTCATCGCCGCCAACGCGCTCTACCGCCCCGGGCCGATGGAGCTGATCCCGAATTACAACAACCGCAAGCACGGCCGAGAGCAAGTGCCCGGCGTCAACGAGATCGTCGACCGACTCACCGCCGACACCTACGGCATCATGGTCTACCAAGAGCAGGTGATGCAGGTCATCAACCAACTCGGCGGCATCCCGCTTCGACAAGCCTACTCGATTATCAAGGCGATCAGTAAAAAGAAAGAAAAGACGATCAATGCTGCTCGCGTCGATTTCGTCAAAGGCGCCAAAGAACTCCACAAGGTACCCGAAAAAGTATCAAACGAACTCTTCGACCTGATCCTCAAGTTCGCGGGCTACGGCTTCAATAAGTCGCACTCGACCGGTTACGCGATCGTTGCTTATCAGACCGCGTATCTCAAGACGCACTTCCCGCTGCACTACATGGCCGCGGTACTGACTTACGAAGCGGGCAACACCGACAAGGTCATCGAGTACATCGACGAGTGTAAGAAACTGCTGACGCCAAGCGGAAAACGCGGCGTCGAGGTCAAGCCGCCGGACATCAACCTGTCGGACGTCGGGTTCACCGTCGTCTACATGCCCGGCGAGGAGAAGACGCCGAGCACCGGGCACATCCGCTTCGGTCTGCACGCGGTCAAGGGCGTCGGCGAGAAAGCAATCCGCTCGATCGTCGACGAGCGCATCAAGAACGGCCCGTTCATCGGCCTGTTCGATTTCTGCGAACGCGTCGATCTCAAAACGATCAACCGCTCGACCATCGAAGCGCTCATTAAGTGCGGGGCGTTTGATAGCGTGCACGGCCTCGACCAGCGCGCGGCCATGTGCGAAGCGCTCGATAGCGCCGTCAAGGCCGGCCAGCGTGCCGCCAGCGACCGCGCCTCCGGGCAACTCAACATGTTTGGCCAGCCCGTCGAAGCGGTGCCGGCCGAGGGCGCATCCGAAGCCGGAGAAACCGGGAAAGAGCAGGTCCCGCTACCCACCGTCTCGCCGTGGACGACCGCCGAGCTGCTCGGTTATGAAAAAGAGGTCATGGGCTATTACGTCTCCAGCCACCCGCTGGACGAACACCTCGACGCGATCGACCGCTTCGCCACGGTTAACGTTGCGGACATCGCGTCGTTGCCTGCGGATACGAAGATCGTCCTCGGCGGGATGCTCACGCGCGTTCGGCCGACGATCGTCAAGAACGGCCGATCCGCCGGGCAGAAGATGGCGATGATCACGCTCGAGGGCAAGCGAGGCAAGATCGACGGCGTGCTCTTTTCCGATAGCTACGCGCTGAATTACATGCACATGGAACTGGACGAGGTCGTCTTTCTCTGCGGCAAGGTCGATCGTCGTCGCGAAGAGCCCAGCGTGGTGGTCGACAAAGTCGTCCCGGTCGCCCAGGCCAGCAGCCAGCTCGCCGAGGCGATCAAGATCGTCATCAAAGAGCCGCGCGGCGTCACCCGCAACGGCGAATCCAAAGACCAGATGAACAAGCTCAAAGAGCTCTTGCGACAGGCGGGCTTACGCAACGGCGGAGCGGCGGGCGTCCTCTTCGAATTGCACCAGGAAGGCACCGTCGTCGATCTTCGTTTGCCCAACGTCCGGCTCAGCGCCGATGCCAACCTCCTGCACTCGATCCGCACCGTGCTCGGCACGCTCGACGACCGCGAGTCCCGCTGCGAACTCGTCGGCGCCCCGAAAGTCAACAAACGCCAGGCCATCGAACAACACGGCGACATCCGCAGCGAAAACAACCTCCAATTCGCGATGCACGACGACGGCGGGCAGAGTATCGATCGGTATTGATTGATAGGTTGTAGGTTGTAGGTTGTAGGTTGTAGGTCGCGGTATAAACTCCGCACCCAACACCCAACACCCAACACCCAACACCCA
>JBMYUK010000322.1:0-3687 GCA_049605275.1 Phycisphaeraceae bacterium | reverse complement strand
TGCGGAAATCGCCGATCGCCTCTCGCAACTGTCGGCGGCGTGGTGCGTTCATCTGTAGCAAAGTCAGTGTCGTTCGGCCGATCGCAGTCAGGCCGATGATGAGCGGGCCGTCGAAATCGAAGTGCTCGTCCCACGATTGCTCACGCGGATGGAATAGCGGGGTGATCTCGCCTGTTTCCGGGTCGATACTTGTCAGGTTCGGGCCCTTGTGCAGGTTGCATCGGTCGCAGGCCAGTGCGAGGTTATCGAGTTGATCGCCTCCCCCGTGCTGTCTGGCGCGGATGTGCTTGATGTGGAACGGGATTGGGCTGGCCCACTCGGGGAGCATGCAGTATTCACAGCGTTGCTTGGCGCGATCGCGCACCGCTTGGCGCGTTCCACGATCAATCATGATGCACGCTGATCCAGCGTCGCACGCGCCTTGGACTGCAGGATGGCGACCAGATCCAGGCTTTCGATCAGCGATTCATACTCGCCCCGATCTTCATCAGACAAAGTACCCTCATTCGCCAGGGTACGGAGCTCTTCAATACGATCCAGAGTCTCAGCGGGCGGATGGTAATCGACCAGCCGTTGAGCGAATTCGTCACGCAGGAGCGGTTCGAGGATCGGGTCAGATGAGGAGTTGGGGCGGATCATGCAATTACTTTAGCCTGCGGAAGCGGTTGATCCAAGCGTCGCCTCACGCCGCTTCTTTTTGCTTATCTTCTTCCAACTCGTCGCTCAGGGTGCCGTCCCACTGCGGGGCCTTGTCGCGGTGGGCGGCCTTGGCGAGCATGTGCGAGCCGACGGGGGTGGAGACGAAGACGAAGAGGATGAAGGCGATGGACTTGGCGATGACTCCGCCGGTACCGACGTGGAGGCAGGCCGCGGCGAGCAGGCCCATCATGCCGAGCGTCGAGCACTTGCTCGCGGCGTGCAGCCGGTTGAACGCGTCGGGCAGTCGCCAGACCCCAATCGCGCCGACGAGCATGAAGAACAGGCCGGCGATGAGAAAGAAGATCGCGAGGGTGTCGAGGACGAGTTGCGAAGTCATGCCGAGTCCTCCGCGTTGTTGTCGGCGGGGTCGGCCGGGTCGTCGGCGTACTTGCGTCTCGCGCCGATGTATTGCGCGAACGCCACGGTGCTCACGAAGCCGAGGATCGCGACGACCAGGGCCGCGTCGTAAAAGAGCGCGCTGTCGTACTTGATCGCCAAGACGACGACCAGCCCCGCGACGAGCATCGCCACGGTGTCGCCCGCAAGCACGCGGTCGGCCAGGTGCGGGCCCTTGATCATTCGATACAGGCACAACAGGATGCCCAACACCAGCAGCCCGACGCCCACGCGGGTGAGCAGCATCAGCGGCTCGTGCATCACGCTGTGCATCGGCTCGACCGCCTCGGGCTTGGTGGCCGACTCCGCCGCCGCGATCAGAATGGTGGGCAGCGTCTCAAGCATCCTTGTTTTTAATCTCCTTGAGCTTTTTCGCGCTCGTCTGGAAGACCAGTCGGAGCAGCTTGTCGCGCAGCTCGTCGAGGTCCTTGATCGCGTCGGATTTTTTCGCCGCGTACATCGCGTGGATGTAGAGCGTGTCGCCCGCGTCGTTGATGTCGGCGCTCAGCGTGCCGGGCGTCAGCGTGATCGCGTTGGCGAGCGTGGTCACCTGAATCGGTGAGAGGCCGGTGACGTCGTAGCGGATCATCCGCGGGCTCATCGAGTAGCCGGGCGTGACGATCTCCCATGCGACATCGAGGTTCGCTTTAACCAGAATATATAGGAAATAGAGCGAAAAACGCACGACCGCCCACAGCCGGGAGATGTATCGGCCGCTGCCCGACGCCCGCAAACCCATCTCGACGACGATCGCGCCGAGTGCAAAGCCGAGGATGCCGTTGAGTAGCGTCGTGTCGCGGTTGAGCATCATCCAGAGCAGCGTCAACGCGATGTTGAATAAGAAGTGGGTGGTCACGGCGACACCTCCGGCTCGGGCGCGGCGAGCGTGAGTTCTGCGTCGCCAACCAGTGAAGGCTCCGCTTCGCGCTGCGCGATCAGGCGATCGACCTCGGCATAAGCGTCTTCGCCCAATACGGCGGTGATGTAATGCTCGGGGTTTTCGAGTTGCGCGCCGGCTCGATTCGCGACCTTGTAAACCGCCTCGGCGCCGAGGCCAAGGAACAGGGCACAGATCACCAGCGCGGAGATCGCGAGGTAGGCGGGCTTACTGGTCGCCTTGACCTTGTCGGGCTTGGCGGTGGTCGGCGCGATGTCGGGATTCCAGTAGCCGTAGCTCCAGATCTTGAGCATGGAGAGCAGGGTGATCGCGCCGGTGACGAGCCCGATGATGCCGAGGTACCACATATCCTCGGCGAAGCCTTCGCGGATGATGACCATCTTGCCGAAGAAGCCGGAGAGCGGCGGCAATCCAACGAGCGACATCGCGGCGATGAAGAAGAGCACGCCCAGGAACCAGTCGCGTTTGAGTAGGCCCCCGAGTTTGTCGAGGTCGTCGGTTCCGGCGTGTTTTTCCATGACGCCGCAGCAGAGGAACAGCGCGCACTTCACGACCATGTGCTGGATCATGTAGAAGGCGCAACCGGCGAGCGCGTTGCCGGTCATCACCGCGATTCCGAAGACCATGTACCCGACCTGGCTGATGACGTGGACCGAAAGGATGCGTCGGACGTGGTGCTGGCTGACCGCGCCGAGGACGGCGAGGAACATGGTGAACGCAGCGGAGACGATGAGGATCGTCTGGATGATCGTGGACGTGCCGCCGAGCATGACGCCGTCGCTGATGGTTGACGTGCCGTCGCTAGCGAAGATGAGCGGGAAGAGCCGCGCGACGGTGTAGACGCCGACTTTTGTGAGCAGCCCCCCGAAGAGCCCGGCGATGGAGATCGGGATCGTGTAGTAGGTGTCGGGCAGCCAGAACCAGAGCGGGAAGAACGCGCCCTTGAGCCCGAAGACCAGCAGGAACAGCACGGCCAGCGCGTTAAAGCCGGCGGGTAGATCGCGGGACGGGTCGGCCTCGATCTCGGCGACGATGCGTGCGAGGTCGGCGATGTTCAGCGTGCCGAACATGCCGTACACCATGCCCGCGGCCATGAGAAAAATCGTGGACGCGAGGATGTTGAGCAGGATGTACTTGTACGCCTGTCGAAGCTGTTGCACCGAGCCGCCGATGGTCAGGAGCGCGTAGCTGGCCATCAGCATGATCTCGAAGGCGACGAAGAGGTTGAAGAGGTCGCCGGTCATGAAGCTGAGGTTCACGCCGAGCATCAGCAGCTGCATGAGCGGGTGGAAGTAGCGGCGCTCGGTGCGCGGATCGAGGACGGAGAAGCTGTGCACGTAGGCGCCGAGCCCGACGGCGGCCGCCGCGCAGATGAGGATGCCCGACAGCGAATCGAAGACGACCGAGATGCCGAAGGGCGCGGACCAGCCGCCCATCTGCGAGACGAGGATGGAGGACGCGTCGTCCTCGGCCCCTGCGATCTTGAGGACCAGCGACAGCGACAGGCCGAGCATCATCGCGAAGCTCGCGACGCCGACCAATCGCGACAGGGCCTTGCGGTTGATGAGCGCGATGCTGATGAGCCCGGCGATCAGCGGGATCACGCAGAGCAGGATGATCCGGTGGTCGGTCATTGCTTGCGCGCCTCCTCGGCCAGTTCGGCGACGTCGATCGTGCGAGTCTTGCGGTTGGTC
>JBMYUK010000321.1:0-3696 GCA_049605275.1 Phycisphaeraceae bacterium | reverse complement strand
TTGCGCATTGAGGTTGGCTTGCGGGGGTGGGTTGGTCGGCTACAATGTTTGATTCTCAACGCGTCGCCGACGTAGCTCAGCGGTAGAGCAAGGGATTCATAAGCCCTGGGTCGCAGGTTCAAATCCTGCCGTCGGCATTTTGTTTTTAAGCCCCGCTCGATCAGGCGGGGCTTTTTGCAGGGTGGGGTTGCGCGGGCTGGGCGAGGGGTGCGGTTTGAGCGGCGGGGTGGGTTGTTGAAGCGGATGGATTGGATGTTTGCCTGCGGAGCGGGTGCGCGATCGGTCCGATAGTCGGGACGTGGGTCGGTGTTGCGGCGGGTTGTTCTGCCGGGTTTTGTGTTGGAGAAGGGCACGATGCGAAGCGTGATCGATGGTCTGATTGCTTTGATGCTGTTCGCGGTGATCGCGGGCGGCTTCGTGCTGTACTACCACAGCCAGCAGGACGAGCGGGACGTCGCGGCGGTGCAGAAGGCATTGGATCGGCTGCACGAGCAGGCGGCGTATCACACGGCGGTGGAGTCGGCGATGACCGGTCGGGACACGCTGCTGGTTCACCTTCGCGCGGAGTGGTTCGGCGATCGCGTGCCGACGAACGTGTTGCTGGACGATCGGCATCCTTGGATCGACCTTGCGCCGCCTGGGGATATGGGCGTGCATCCGCCGGACCCGGTGGCGAGCGGTCGGCATCAGGCGGGCTTTTGGTACAACCCGACGACGGGGGTGTTTCGCGCTCGAGTGAGCCCGGGGCCGAGCGAGTCGCAGACGCTCTCGCGGTACAACCTGATCAACGGGACGTCGCTGTCGGCGTTCGAGCAGATCCCCGATCCGTCGCGGACGCCGGTCGCGCACGCGCCGGGCACGACGCCGGCGAGGCAGTACGCGGCGATGGCGAATAGGACGTGGTCTGAGCCGGCGGAGGAGGACAAGCTGGTCGAGGCGATCGTGGCGGTGGAGTCTCGGTCGGCCTCGAAGGCAGCCGAGCGGGCGCAAGAGGCGGCGTTGCAAATGGTCGCGGAGCCTGCCGAGTCGATCACGCACGTCGAGGTCTTGGACGGCGATGTGAATCGCCCGACGCTGCACGGGCGTTGAAACTTTGTGGATTCTCGACGCTGCGTGTCAAGCCGAACGCCTCGGATTCCCGATAGAAGTTGACAGACGTACTCCGGGGGGGCACTCAATCGAGAGGTCCCGAATGTCTGCTCTGAATCCGAATCAAGACGCACCCTCTTCTGCCTCCGACAGTCAACCGCTCCGAAGTACCTTGTCCGACGATCCGGACATGGTCGAACTCGTCGAGTTCTTCGTCGAAGAGATCGGCGAGAAGATCGATACCATTCGCACGGCTTCGCTGCAAAACGATTTCGACACGCTGCAGACCGTCGCGCACCAGCTCAAGGGCGCCGCGGCGGGCTATGGCTTTGCGCCGATCTCGTCGACCGCGGCAGTGCTCGAAGCGCACCTCAAGGAAGATCGACCGGCCGAGCCGAGCGACGAGCTCAAGCGACAGGTCGACGAGTTGATCGGCTTGTGCCGGCGCGTGTCGATGTAGCGCGGTGCGGCGTTGGCGATAGCTGCGCTTGGATGCGCCGCGTCGCTACAATTCTCCGCCTATGCAGGCGATCCACACCCATCGATACGACCACGGCCTGACCCTTGTCGCCGAGCCGATGCCCGGCGTCCGCTCGCTCGCGATGTCGCTGCTCACCCCGGCCGGTGTCGCGCGCCAACCCGTCGAGCAGCAGGGTGTCGCGCCGCTGTTGGCCGAGCTACTCGGCCGGGGCGCGGGCGGCAAGTCGTCGCGCGACTTCAACGAAGCGCTCGACACGCTCGGCGTGCACCGCTCGATCAGTGCCGGCGGCCGACACCTGCGCCTGAGCGCGACGATGGTCGGCGACAACCTCGACGCGGCGCTGCCGCTGCTCTTCGATCAGGCGCTCGCGCCCAACTTCGACGACAACGAACTCGAGCCGTCGCGCGACCTTTGCCTGCAGGAGATCGCCGCGCTCGACGACGACCCTCAGCGCCGCGCGATGATCAAGCTGCGAAGCCAACACTTCCCCGAGCCGTTCGGTCGGCCGAGCGACGGGCTGGCCGAGCACCTCCGCGCGATGACGCTCGACGAGGTCCGGGCGTTTTGGCGATCGGGCTTCGTTCCGGGCGGGTCGATCCTCGCTTTCGCGGGTCAGGTCGATTGGCCGAAGCTGCGCGACGCGGTCGGCGCACTCACGCGAGACTGGTCCGGTGAAGCCGACGAAGTCGTTGCCATCGAGCCGGGCGGCCGAGGGTACACGCACCTCGACGCGGAGACCGAGCAGGTGCACCTCGGCCTGGCGTACGACGCGCCCGCGGACCCGGACGAGCAATCGATGCTCCAGCGGGCCGCGGTGTCGGTGCTGTCGGGCGGGATGTCGAGCCGGCTGTTTACCGAGGTGCGGGAGAAGCGGGGGCTGTGCTACTCGGTTTATGCGAGCTACGCGGGCATGCGCGATCGGGGGGCCGTGCTCGGTTACGCCGGGACGACGACGCCGCGGGCCCAGGAAACGCTGGACGTTTTCGTCGGCGAGCTGCGACGCTTGGCCGAGGGTGTCGACGCGAGCGAGTTGCAACGCGCTCTGGTCGGCATGAAGGCTCGGCTGGTGATGCAGGGCGAATCCAGCGGCGCACGCGCCGGGGCGATCGCGGCCGACCTTTACGTCCACGGCCGACCGCGCACCCTCGATGAGCTGGCCGACCGCGTCGACGCCGTCACGCTCGACGACGTCAACCGTTTCGTCGCCGAGCGTCGCGTCGCAGAGATCACGGCCGTGACCATCGGGCCCGAGCGATTAAACTTTCCGGAATAAATCCGCTGGCCACACCGCTCCATCCACATGCGCATCCTCATCACCGCGGGCCCGACTCGCGAGCCCATCGACGACGTCCGTTTTATCTCGAATCGCTCGAGCGGGCAGATGGGCTTCGCGCTCGCCGACGCCGCCGCTTCGGCCGGGCACGACGTCACGCTCCTGCTCGGGCCCGTGCTGCTGCCGCCCGGCGTCGCCGAGCGCGTCACGATCCATCGCTTCCAGACCACCGCCGACCTCGAATCGCTGCTCGCCGAGCACTTCCCGCAGTGCGACTTGCTGATTAAGGCCGCGGCCGTCGCCGACTACCGTCCCGCCGAACGCACCCGAGGCAAGACGCCGCGCGGCCATGGCCTGAAGATCGAACTCGAACCGACGCCCGACCTCGTCGCCGCCTGCGCAAAGACCAAGCGCGACGATCAGCGCATCGTCGCCTTTGCGCTCGAAGACCCTTTGGTGCTGGAGACCCGGGCGGTGGAAAAGATGAAACGCAAACGAGTCGACGCGATCCTCGCCAACCCGCTCCAAACCATGGACGCCGGCGACATCGAGCCCGTCCTCTTCTACGCCGACGGCCGCCGCGACGCGCCCGGGCGCATGACCAAACCCGCCCTCGCTCAGTGGCTGATCGGGACGCCACACCAATCGCAGGCCTCTATTCGCCAGCGAGCCGGCGATGACATCGCCCTCGCTGTTGGTGACTTCGATCTGGAAGGTAACGGTGTCGCCTTCTTCCGGAGTTGGATCGCCACTTAGCAGCGTTTTGACCGTGACCAGATTGGCCACGTTGTCGACAACCACCACTTCCTCGTAGTCGTCGCCCACGGTATCTGGATCGTTTTGGTCTCCGACG
>JBMYUK010000320.1:0-3707 GCA_049605275.1 Phycisphaeraceae bacterium | reverse complement strand
ACCGCCCCCATAAAAACGTCTCTCTCAATACACCTTGGTCGACTGGCACGAGCATTCGCGCTCTATTCGACTTTCCGGATCACCGCCAGCCAGTCGTGCGAGGCATCGTCGCTCGGCGGAGCGGGCAGGATCGCCTTGTCCCCGCCGACGAGCACCGGGCCGTCGATCAACGGCCCGCCCGCGCGCGGATCGAACCACTGCAGCTTGAATCGACCGCGTTGGCCCTCGAAATCCATGATCGTCACCTCCCGGCGCGAAGGCAGATAGACCAGGTACACCTCGCCCGGTTTCGCCAGACAGTACAACGCGTTCGCTTTCGCGTCCGCCTCAAAGAGGTCGTTGCGATTGGTCATCTCCCAGAACGGGATCCCGTGATCCCGAAAAAAGCCCAACGCGATCGCGCTGTACGCCCAGGTGTCCGCGCGGCTCCGCCAGTCTTGCGCGTTCAGGTCGTTCTCCGGCAGCTTGTATCCGAAGTAGTACTCGACCCCCGCGCCCCCGGCCATCAGCGTGCCCCAAAGCGCATGCTTCCGCACCTCGTCCACCGTCGCGGGCAACTTGTCAAACTTCTCCATCCCCGGCCAATCCGCGTCCGGCGGCGTCCCGAAACTCGCCTCGCCCGGCTCATCAAACGCCACGACCCACGGCCTGCCAGACTTCGCCGACCGCGTCACCCACTTGAGCGTCTGCCAGTGGCAATCGCGCACGTCGCTGTTCTGCAGCGATGCGCCGGTGAGCGGCGACCGATCGCCCAGCAGCGGGGCGTACACCTTGTCCTGCTGGTTCGGATAGGTGTGGAGGACGATCGGGTGGCCGTACGGATCGATCGAACTCAGATACTCGGCCATGTCGCGCTGCTGCGTCGTCGTCTGCGTGTTCTCCTCGCCGAGGTTCCAATTGAGCGCGAGGTTGTGGCCGAAGCGCGCGACCATCTCGCGCAGGTAGAGCCGGCGCTCGGGGCCGAGGTCGCCGCCGTCCAGCGCGGCCGGGACCTTCGCGTTCTTCTTTTTGTGCCCGCGTCGCGTGTCGTCGTTCTCCGTTTCCTGCAGCTTGAAGTGCAGGTACATCCCCTTGGCCTTGGCGTGATCGAACACCGCCTGCCACTGGTCCAGCTTCGAGCAGTCGTAGTGAAACTTCTTGTCGCGTTCGACGAACGGCCAAACGTTGTCGCCGTCGCCCCCGGCGTTGTACGTCAGAAACGAAAACGCGTTGCACCCCGTGCCCGACAGATAATTGATCGCGCCGATCAGCCCCTTGCCCTTGCCGCCTTGCCACGCCGGGTCGCCGGGTTGCCAATCGCGGACGTGCGCGCGGTACGTCTTCAACGGCCCTTTCTTCGGATTCTTCGCGACCGTCCCGTCGAAGTCCTTAAACGCCAAGAGCGTCTCGGGCGCATCCGCCCCGGCCTTTAGAAAGTACTCGCCGCTGCCCGCGAAACGCAGGTACCGCTCGCCGACGTACGCCAACCGGCCGCGCCCGCGAAAGTCTCGGCCGGTCTTGTCGGTAGGCGCGATCGTGAGGACGCCCGTCTGCTGATGGCCGGGCTGTTCTTCCCCGCCCAGGTCCGACGCGCTCCACTCAGAAAAGCTCTGGTAAGCGACGCCCGGCGTGCCGACGAAGACGACGCGATACCTCCACTTGCCCGGACGATCGGCCGCGAAATGCACGCGCCACTTGTTGCCCTGCGTCGCCGACGTTTCGCCGGCGTTGCCATCCGCGGCGAAATAGCCCGGCACAACATACTTTGAATCACCGGACGAATGCCTGAACAGGACAAACAGGCTGTAATCCGTGAACGGATTCGGATCGGTATCCGTCTCCTTCGCCCAGGGCCCGTCGATCGTCAGCGTTACCTTGTGCCACGTCTTCAACTCGCCCGAGACCGCGACCGACCCGTCGCCATCCTCCCCGGCAGACGCGTGAACGCAAGAGAAAAGCAAAAACAACGCAGCGATCGTGCACCGAACCGTAACCGCCATGGCGTGCCTCCCGAGTAAGTTGAGAAGCTGACATCATACCGCCGCAGCCAAGACTTCTGACTCGAGATCTGGCGTTCGACATAACTCTTTTAATCGAGGCCCTGACAGCGGCCCCAAGTCTCCCAGCCCGTTTGCAACCCAACAAGCCGTCGAGCAACGTCTCGACGGATCCCATCCCACTCAAGAATCCGCTCAGTAGATCGTTGCGCAAGCCCACAACCCGCTATCGCTGCTCGCCCGTCGAGCCGTTACTCGACGGCTTCCAGAACTCACTCCATTCACTGACGCACCGTTGATCTTGCTCACATTTGAAGCATCGTCTACTGGCCCAATGCAACCCGAGTGACTCACAACGCGCGGACCGATCGACTACGCCGTACTTGCCGCCGACCGACCCCTTATTGGTTTTTCATCGCCCGTCATGCGATTACGGGTTGTCCAGCCGCCACACCTTCAGCGACTTCAGGGTCATGTCGCCGATGCCGTCGTCGTACGCCGCGTTGGGCTTGGCTTTCACGGCGACGTTGGTGAGCGGGAACCACGTCTCGCCCTTGAACGGGTTGGCGTACTGCATGGTTTCGACGCCGTTGACGAACATGGTGATCCATTGGGGATCGACGATGACGGCGAATCGGTGGAACTCGGTGTCGAGGGTGGGTTCGAAGCCGAAGTCCTGCATCTTCATGCGCATGGCGGGGCGGGTGAAGGTTCGCTGGAGGTGTTCGCCGCCGTGCAGATTGGTGGAGAGGTTCGAGCCGAATCGCCAGTTGCCGATGTAGCCGAAGCCTTCGTAGACGTCGATCTCCGGCGGCCAGCCGCCGGTGGGCAGGAGCCAGAGCGCGGGCCAGGCGTTTCTGCGGTTGGGCATCTTCGCGACCCACTCGACGCTGCCGTACTTGAACTGCGTCTCCGGGGTTCGGTGTCCCGAGAGCATCGCCGCTCGGAAAGGGTAGGACACGGCGGGCGTGCCGCTGGTCACGGGTTCGTCCATCCGTTTGGTGGAGAGAACGAGGCCTTCGTCGTTGCGGAAGAACCCGCCCATCTCGACGGTGCCGTAGTAGCCGGTTTCCTGGTTGCCGACTTGGGTTCGGCCGTGGGGCAGCGCGGTGGAGAGTTCGCCCGGTCCGCCGCGATCGCTGAAGCGGATCGTCTCGCCGGTCACGTCGTAGACGAGTTTACCCATGGGGTCGAAGGTGGTCGCTTCGCGTCCGCCGGTGATCGGCTCGTTGACGGCACCCGCTTCGGCGGTGATGCGGATCGCGCCGCCGTCGCGCTTAGCGCCGTCGGGCACCTCGTATTGCACGGCGCGGACGTTGTTGCCCGCCTGCATGTTCTTCACCGGGAACGTCGCGGTCTTGGTCAGCGGGTCACCGGGCCGGAAGATCACGGGCTTACGCGTGTCGGGCGCGGCTCGGCCGCCGTCGCCATCGAACACGCGGATGTGCGCGATGACGGTGTTCGGGCTCGGGCGATCCAGCGTCACCGGCACGTGCACTTCGCGCGCACCGATCGGCACGCTGAACGACTCGATCGACACCTTCGCCCGCGGCGGATACTTCGTGCCGCCGCGGTAGGGGTCGGCGTCGTCCGAGGTCTCGCGCTCGATCGAGGCGATGTGCGCATCTACCTTCGTGCGAGCCTGCGCGATCGCCTCCATCGCCGATCCGTCGGGTAGCTCCGCATCCGCTAACGCCGCTTCGGCCTGCTGCAGGTCTTTCTGCAACGCCT